>NZ_JBRAGO010000020.1:0-50836 GCF_052746595.1 Leptodesmis sp. | reverse complement strand
GTCGTTCAGGTTATCCATCATGAGACTCAAAAAAGTTTTCTGCACCACTCAGGGGTTTGCACTTCAAGATGTTGTGAATCAACTAGGACGACGATTAGGTTTTCAGGTAGTTGATGGTAGGTATCGTGGTACAAAGGGTGATATTGGTAATGATGAGCTTTGGCAGTTTCCAAATGGACATCATGTTGTTGTTGAAATAAAAACAACAGATGCTTATCGAATTGATACTAAAAGTATTGCAGAGTATAGAAGAAATTTAATCTCAAACGGCAAAATCAGTGAAGAGTTCTCTTAAATTCTAATTGTTGTCGGTAGACAGGACACTGGAGATTTAGAAGCTCAGATTTGGGGTTCGAAGTATGCATGGGATATACATCTTATTAGTGTTGAAGCTTTGTTGAAATTACTTGTCTTACAAGAGTCTGTTGACGATAGAAAAATCTGTATCGATAGAATTTGTAAGATTTTAGTGCCAAAAGAATATACTCGCCTTGATGAAATTATTGAAATCGTATTCTTCACCACAAAAGAGGTTCAAAAGGAAGAATCCTCAGAAGATGAAATTTTTGAAGAGGAACTAGATAATCAACAAGGTGATCAAAAGCAAGACAAAAAGTTTGATCCTGCTGCTTTTCATCAAGCGTGTATTAATAGGTTCTCAAATCTTGAAAACCTCATATTTTTAAAGCGCTTCGCTCAACTTATAGCACTTCTGATAATAAAACTGCCCTGGTTTGTGCAATTTCCAAGATTCATAAGAGAGTAGGATATACTGCTTACTGGCTTGCATTTCATCCTTACTAGCAAGAGTTTTTAGAATCTGCTGAAAGAGGTTTACTGATTTTAGGATGTGGCTCAGCAGACTGTATGCTCGTTATTCCATATTCTGAAGTCAAGACATGGCTGAATGACTTATGGATTCCTGAGAGAAATGATGGAATGTACTGGCATTTACGAATTCATTCAAAGGACTCAAAACTTTATTTGGATCGAAAAAAAGAGAAAGGCTAAACTCGAAATTACGAAATTTGTAATGTAATTTGATTAGAATTTCAACCCTAATTGTTCGGAATTGATTTATAGAATGTTTGAGAAGTCGCGATCGCCCTGTGTAGGGGCGTGGCATTCGGCTAAGAATCCCTAAAAACTACCGCAAAACTATTACCCAAATGCTACGCCCTTACAGATCAAGGGTATAAACCGGGGCTTTTAAAACACCCTCTTATAGGAAGAGCGTCTTAAACGTTAAGTTACTTCTAATCGCTGTCCCAAGATAACTCCTCTTCATGCTGCAACGCCTGCAGTTCTTGCTGTTGGGTGCGACGAGAGGGGCGACGGTATTTCTTGGTTGCTAACTTTGGTTCGTAGGTTTGTTGGCCTCGACTGCGGGTTTTAAGTTTCAGGTTGGTTTCTTCATCGCCCATCCGCCCTAACACTTGTTGACGCACGATCGCCTCATCCAACATATCCAGGTAATAGTCGTACCGTTCCCAGTCACCCCGCACCACACAACCCGGTTCATGGCGATGCAAACAATTACTGAACTGGCAGCTTGATGTAGAGAGACGTTGTCGAGCCTCCGGAAAATAGTGAGCCAGGGCTTCAGGCGGGCAATCCAGTTCCGGCTGGTTAAATCCCGGTGTATCTGCCAGCAACCCGCCCTCTGGTAGTTCAAACAACTCCACATGACGGGTGGTATGTCGTCCTCGCGCTAGCTTACCAGAAACTTCTCCCACCCGCAGATTCGCCTGGGGGATCAGGGTATTAATTAAGCTGGACTTGCCCGCTCCAGATGGCCCAGACACGATCGTAATTCGATGATTCAGATGAACCTTAAGTGCTGCTAACCCGATCGCCTGATGCACACTGATGAAGATCGGTTCATGTCCCCAGATGGTTAATCTCTGGTGCCAGCTCTCTCGATCGGCGGCAGACACCAGATCGCTTTTGCTGAGACATAACTCCACCTGCAAACCAGTAGACTCTGCTTTTACCAAAAATCGGCTAAGTTGATAAGGATCCAAGGTCGGTTCCTCCAGCGCAAAGACCAGCAAGATCTGATCTGCATTGGCCACCGGAGGCCGATCCAGTTCAGAACGACGTGGTAATACAGCAGAGATGGCTCCTCGCTGTCCCTGCCAGTCCGGTTCTTCAATTTCCACCCGATCGCCCACCATTACCCGCTGACCCAGCTTTTTTAAGCGCGATCGACGAGTGCAGAGCAGGATTTTAGATTTTAGATTTTGGACTTTGGATTCGTCGCTGCCTGTCCCTGATCCCTGATCTCCATCTAATCGCACCTGATAATAGTTAGCCTGTACTGCCAGAACAGTACCTGACAGGGGCACAGATGGCGGGTGGGATGAATCCTGAGGATCAGAACTCATAACTTCTTAATGAGGGGAGGATTCCGAAACCGGACAACGAACTTTCACGGCAAAGAAATCAGACTGTTCCGCGACTTGCTCAATCAGGTAGCCTTCCATTTTCAAGCTATCGGGGACTTGCTCGATCGGTTCCCCTGGATCGAGCCAGACTTCCAGTAGTTGGCCAGGAGCCATTTGCTCTAGCCGTAGCTTGGTACGAACAAAATTAATTGGGCAGGGAGTTCCCCGCAGATCGAGGTGGCTATCGGCTGCAGCAAATGGACTCAAGGAAGGTGAATCGCTCATGTGCCAAACACCTTACCAAAGAAGCCTTCAATGCCCCCTTTTTCGGTGCGATCGCCCCGAATTTTGGCAAGTTTTTCCAAAAGTTCCCGTTCTTCCGCCGACACCTTAGTGGGAATGTCCACCTGCACCGTAATTAAGTGGTCGCCTCGACTCACCGGATTTCCCAAACGGGGCACCCCTTTTCCTTCCAGGATTAACACTGTTCCGGGTTGGGTTCCGGGTGGCACCAGCAATTCTTCAGAGCCATCGACTGTATTAACATTAACGCGGGATCCAAGAATCGCTTGCAGATAGCTGACCTTCAGTGTCGAGAGAATATTAATTCCTTCCCGGTGAAATTGGGGATCCTCGTTGACGAAGAGATAAACATAGAGATCGCCCGGTGGCCCATTGCGCTGTCCAGCATCCCCTTCTGCTGATACTCGTAACCGGGTGCCATTATCGACCCCAGCAGGAATCGTGATTTTCAGCTTCTTCGTTTCCTGACGCAGACCCCGACCACCACAGCTTTCGCACTTATCTTCAATTATCTGGCCAGCACCATTGCAGGTGGGACAGACAGAAACCTGAGTAAAGCTACCAAAGGGGGTACGGGCAGCTCGTCTTACCTGGCCTGATCCATTACAGGTAGGGCAAGTACGAGGCCGGGTTCCTGGCTTGGCCCCAGTACCAGAACAGGTTTTACAGGTTTCCAAGTGGCTGATACGAATTTCCTTTTCGCCCCCAAAGATAGCCTCCCGGAAGTCGAGTTTAAGATCCAGCCGCAGGTCATCTCCACGAGTGGGACCACGCTTGCGGGCAGCGGTTTGGGTGCCCATGCCGCCGCCAAAGCCACTAAAGAAACTTTCAAAAATGTCAGCAGCAAATCCGCCAAAGTCGCCAAAGTCCTGATAGCCAGGGCTAGCCGTAGAACTGACTCCTGCTTCCCCAAAGCGATCGTACCGAGCACGGGTTTCCGGCTCTGAGAGAATCTCGTAGGCCCGGTTGATTTCCTTAAAGCGTTCTTCGGCACCCGCTTCTTTATTTACATCAGGGTGATACTTTCGTGCTAAGCGACGATAAGCACGCTTGATTTCTTCCTTGTCAGCGTCGCGAGAAACACCAAGGATATCGTAATAATCACCAGCCATAGCACGTTTTCACCTATCTCCTCTATACCTTAGCGAATAAATCTCTCGCTTCAGGAGCGAATTTTTATTCCAGACTGTTTGAGCCAACAACGTGTGCCGTTACTAACCTCTAATCTACCGCTTCATAGTCGGCTGTGATCGTCTCATCTGCCTCTTCAAAGTCGTAGGCAGCGGTGATGTCTTGTTGTTCATCCAGATAGGGAGGGGGAAAATTGTCTTCGGCCTCAGCAGAACGTTTGTAAATTTCTGCCCCAATCTCCAGTAACGTCTGCTGCAACGCATCCAGTTTGTGCTTCATCTCCTCAGCCGTAGTTTTGGGATCTGCGATTGCCGCTTTCAGTTCAGCAACACGTTCTATCGCCTGGGCTTTCAGCTCCTCACTGATCAGCTCGCTATTATCCCTCATGGTGGTTTCATAGGTGTAGAACAAGGCATCGGCCTGATTTTTCATTTCCACCAGAGCCTTGCGTTCCCGATCGGCTTCTGCATACACTTCGGCTTCTTGACGCATCCGATCAATTTCCACCGCACTTAAGCCACCCGTATTGGTAATAGAGATACTCTGTTCCCGGCCGGTACCCTTATCACGAGCAGAGACTTTGAGAATCCCGTTAGCATCAATATCAAAAGACACCTCAATTTGAGGCACACCGCGAGGAGCCGGGGGAATACCAGTCAGTTGGAACTTGCCTAGGCTCTTATTATCCTTCGCCATCGCCCGTTCTCCTTGAAGGACGTGAACTTCGACCGAGGTCTGTCCATCAGTAGCGGTGGAGAAGACCTGGGTTTTGCTGGTGGGAATGGTGGTGTTGCGATCGATAATACGGGTAAACACTTCTCCCAAGGTTTCGATCCCCAGTGACAAAGGCGTGACATCCAACAGCAGCAGGTCTTTCACCTCACCCCCCAGGACTCCAGCCTGAATTGCGGCTCCTAAGGCTACTGCTTCGTCCGGGTTAATCGAGCGATCGGGAGCTTTGTTATTGAAGAATTGCCGAATCGCCTCTTGTACCGCTGGAATCCGGGTAGAACCACCCACCAGTAGAATCCGATCGATCTGGTCGATCGTCAGACCAGCATCCTTGAGTGCTTGCTCTGTTGGCTGGATGGTACTCTCGATCAGCTCGCTGGCTAGTTCTTCAAACTTAGCGCGGGTAACTTCCATTTCCAAATGCTTTGGCCCAGTTTCGTCCGCAGTAATGAAAGGCAGGTTGACCGACGTAGTAAGGGTACTGGACAGTTCAATTTTGGCTTTTTCTGCCGCTTCTCGGAGCCGTTGCAGGGCCATCTTGTCGATCGACAGGTCAATTCCTTCTTGACATTTGAAGGTTTCAATCATCCAGCGCACGAGTACATCATCAAAGTCATCCCCGCCTAGATGGTTATTCCCAGAAGTGGCTTTCACTTCAAACACGCCGTCTCCCAGTTGTAGAATTGAGACATCGAAGGTGCCGCCGCCCAAGTCGAAGACAAGGATACATTGATCCTGGTCTTGCTTATCCAGGCCATAAGCCAGTGCCGCTGCCGTGGGTTCATTAATGATCCGCAATACCTCCAGGCCAGCAATTGTCCCTGCATCTTTCGTCGCCTGCCGTTGGGCATCACTGAAGTAGGCCGGTACTGTAATTACGGCCTGAGTCACCGTTTCTCCCAGATAGCTCTCGGCATCTTGCTTCAGTTTTTGCAAAACCATAGCCGAGATTTCCTGGGGAGTGTAGCTTTTTCCCCGGATTTGCACATCTACCGTGTCATCTTTCCCACGCACACAGTTGTAAGGCACACGTGCTCGTTCCTGCTCCGTGTCATCCCAGCGTCGTCCAATAAACCGCTTGATACTGAAGACAGTGTTCTCAGCGTTGGTGACAGCTTGACGTTTAGCCAACTGTCCGACTAAGCGATCGCCCGCTTTGCCAAAGCCAACCATACTGGGGGTGGTGCGTCCTCCCTCAGAATTGGAGATGACAATTGGTTGCCCACCTTCTAAGACAGCAACACAACTATTGGTTGTACCCAGGTCGATTCCGATAACTTTTCCCATAGCAAGTGGCAGTAGAGGACATACGGTAATGTGTCAACGGGCTAAAAACGGGTACATCCCAGGGGTCAGGTTTACCGTTTAACTGCCCAAGCTGCACTGACCCTAACAGTCCGGCTAAAACCTGGAGCCAGCGCCGAAGCAATTTCTTAGCTGTCCGAACCTCCCTGATCAGAACTCCCCGATTCCATCCCAGGCTCAGGCGGAACAGCCACCTTAACCAGAGCATGGCGCAATACCCGATCGCCCAGCATATAGCCGCGCTGTAGTTCCTCGATCACGGTTCCCTCAGGATACTCGCTGGTCGATTCCCGCATAACGGCTTCATGCAGGTTGGGGTCAAACTCTTTACCTTCGGCCCGCATCGGGGACACACCAATCTGCTTCAAGCAGTCCACCAGCTGTTTGTACACACTCTGGTAGCTCTTATGAATCGTAGTTTCCTGGTCAGTCTGCGGTTTTAGCTGCGATCGTGCCCGCTCAAAATTATCGATTACGGGCAGCAACGTATTAATGGTTGCACAGGTCGCTTTTAACTCCCAATCTTCCTTATCCCGTGCCGTCCGTTTCCGGAAATTCTCAAAATCAGCCTGACTTCGCATCAGTTGATTAGTTCGGTCTTCCAAGCTCTTTTTCAGATCCTGAATCTGCCGCTCCAAGTCTGCTATCTTCATCTGATAGTCAGCCTCAGTAGTGGCTGTAGTATCTGCTTCTCCATCCATTCCTGGTAAGGTATCCCCCGCCATATCCGAAGTACCCTGCTCTACTCCAGGAATGCTACTTTCCATAGAACTACCTTCTTCTGAAGTGCTGTGCGAAGCCTGGTCAACAGCACCTACAGAACCAGCCGTAGCAACTTGCGTTCCCTCTTCTCGATGTTCTTCGTTAATCATTGTGTGCTTCCCAATTGCATTCTTGCAAGACTGTCACCTAGTCACTAAATTTCATCCTAGTCGCTTCAGGAACTGATCAGGCACCAAACAGACCCTAGACCAGTCTGCCCAACTATAGGTATCTTGAGTTCATTTAATCAAAAATTTCTTTAGAGTAGCTTCACATCTCGCAGATCTGCCCCACATTGAAACCTGATTTCACCTGATCTAAACGGGAGACGAGGTTGCTTTTCCTAAGTAAAACCACTCAACAGTTGCAACCTCTTGATTCAAAGTGCGAGATAAACTCATAAACTTTTCATCACACGCTATTATCTTGGAGAATCTCCAGGAAAGATAGGGTAACCTGAATCATCTACATGGTTCCCTTCATGAGCCTGTAAATTTTTGTAATCTATCTTTTGTGTTCTCTGACAGTATCTTCACAGTTTTGGGAATCCTTTACAAGGAGTTCATCTTCCACCGGCTATGACCAACTCCTCATCACAACGTCGTGCGCTTGTCGTACAAAATAATTTTTCTCCATTCGGAAATAAGCTAGTTCAGGCTGGCTATGTTGACAGTGGCCAGATGCAGCAGGCTCTAACTGAGAGCCGGAAAACGGGTAGACCGCTACTGGATGTTCTGGAATCCCTAACCGGGCAGCAACTGCCACCAGATTTAATCAGACAGTACAAAAAGCAACAGCTATTTGAACTCAAGATTCTGTATGGGGTGGAGTCACTCGACCCTGAGGTCAGCCAGATTCCCACAACTCAAGTTGGAGAACTGATTGATACCTTAATTTCTATTGACTTATGCCGTCGCTATCGATTAGTCCCGCTGCTCCGCAATGACGAAGAGCCACGATCGGTTCTGGTAGCGATGGTAGATCCAGACAACTTGGGTGCTCAGGATGACCTGAATCGCATTTTACGACCTCAGGGGCTCAGCTTACAGAGATTGGTGATCACATTAGAAGACTACCAGCGCTTGATTTCCAGCTATCTTGATCAGCAAGTTGAGAAGCAGAAGCAAATTGAAGCCCAGCAGAAGGTTGACATTAAGGCCGATCTGGAAGGGCTGGGCTATATGGATCTTCAGGAAGCCCCTGAAGAAGACGATGCCGATCTAGATGTAGCCGATGCCGAGGCTGCCCCAGTGATCGCCCTGGCTAACAAGATTATGATCAAGGCCCTGCAGGAAGGCGTATCTGACATTCACATTGAGCCGCAGGAAGAATATTTGCGAGTCCGGTTCCGGAAAGACGGGGTATTGCGAGAAGCCTTTGAGCCATTTCCCAAGAAGATTATTCCAGCGGTAACGGCTCGCTTCAAAGTCATGTCTCAGCTAGATATTGCTGAACGACGACTGCCGCAAGATGGTCGGATCCGACGGCGGTATGACAACCGTAATATTGACTTCCGGGTTAGCACGTTGCCCAGTAAGTACGGCGAGAAGGTCGTATTGCGGATTCTGGATAATTCAGCTACCCAATTAGGCCTGGACAAGCTGATTACGGATCCAGAAACCCTCCACATCGTGCAGGAGATGATTGCTCGTCCTTTTGGTCTAATTCTAGTTACCGGGCCAACGGGTTCCGGGAAAACGACCACTCTCTATTCGGCTCTAGCAGAACGGAATGATCCCGGTGTCAATATCAGTACAGCAGAAGACCCCATTGAATACACCCTGCCTGGCTTAACCCAGGTGCAGGTAATTCGGGAGAAGGGAATGGACTTCGCAATGATTCTGCGAGCCTTCCTGCGCCAAGACCCAGATGTCATTCTGGTGGGTGAGACGCGAGACCGGGAAACGGCCAAGACGGCGATCGAAGCCGCTCTCACCGGACACCTGGTATTAACAACCCTGCACACTAATGATGCGGCGGGGGCGATCGCGCGTCTGAATGAAATGGGGGTGGAACCCTTCATGGTTTCTGGGGCGCTGATTGGGGTAGTGGCCCAGCGTCTGGTACGCCGTGTCTGTGATGAATGCCGCATTCCCTACACCCCTAGTCGGGATGAACTGGCCCGATTTGGGTTAACAACCTCTGGGGATGGAGATATTACGTTATACAAAGCTAATACCTTACAACCCCACGAAATTCAGGAAGCCAAAGCTAAAAATCAGCTTTGTCCAAAGTGTGGTGGTGTAGGGTACAAGGGACGGTGCGGTGTCTATGAAGTGATGCGGGTGACGGAGCGCTTGCAAACATTGATCAATCAGGGAGCACCCACAGACACGATCAAAGAAGCGGCAGTCGAAGAAGGGATGAAAACCCTGCTGGCTTACAGCTTAAATCTGGTACGTGAGGGGTTGAGCACTCTGGAGGAAGTGGAACGGGTGACTTTTACAGACTCGGGCTTAGAAGCCGAACTGAAAGCTAAGCGCAAGAGTTCCTTGACATGCCGTTGCTGTTCCGCTCAACTCAAACAAGAATGGCTGGATTGTCCGTACTGTCTCACGCCCCGCTTCCATGATTGACCTGGCTGCTCATCCCCTCCTTTTGGGAACGCTGAAAACCTCGAGTGGGATGACAGCTTTCCCAATTCATCGGGGTAAGCTAGGACTTGACCAGCCTTGACCTGTAAGCTTTTCTGAACTAACCCTCTCAAAGCGCGATCGCCAAAGGAGCACACCTATGGAATTGATGATTGAAGACCTGATGGAGCAGTTAATTGAAATGGGCGGCTCTGACATGCACCTGACGGCTGGTTTACCTCCCTACTTTCGCATTAGCGGTAAGCTCCAACCGATTGGAGATGAGGCACTAACGGCCGAAGAGTGCCAGCGGCTCATTTTCAGTATGTTGAACAACACTCAACGCAAAAACCTGGAGCAAAACTGGGAATTGGACTGTTCCTATGGAGTAAGAGGGCTGGCTCGGTTTCGGGTCAACGTCTATAAAGACCGGGGCACCTATGCGGCTTGCTTGCGGGCACTCAGTTCTAAAATTCCGAACTTCGAGAAGTTGGGATTGCCAGATGTGGTACGGGAAATGGCAGAGAAACCTAGAGGCTTGATTCTCGTGACTGGCCCCACCGGATCGGGTAAAACCACCACCCTGGCGGCGATGATGGATCTGATTAACCGGACTCGTGCTGAACATATTCTGACGATCGAGGATCCGATCGAATTCGTTTACGAACCTATCAAGAGCCTGATCCACCAGCGTCAGCTAGGAGAAGATACGAAAAGCTTTGCAAATGCTCTCCGGGCAGCTCTTCGGGAAGACCCAGACATTATTCTGGTAGGCGAAATGCGGGACTTGGAAACAATTTCGCTGGCAATTTCAGCGGCTGAAACGGGCCACCTCGTCTTTGGTACCCTGCACACCAGTTCTGCCGCACAAACCGTAGACCGGATCATTGATGTGTTTCCAGCAGAAAAACAAACCCAGGTACGGGTACAGCTTTCTAACTCTCTGGTAGCCGTCTTTAGCCAGACTCTGGTTCCCAAGAAGAATCCTAAGCCAGGAGAATATGGACGGGTCATGGCTCAAGAAATCATGATTGTTACTCCCGCTATTTCCAACTTGATTCGGGAAGGAAAAACCACCCAAATTTATTCAGCCATTCAAACTGGGGGTAAATTGGGTATGCAAACCTTGGAGAAAGTGTTGGCCGATCAATACAAATCTGGCTTAATTACCTTTGAGTCAGCCATGTCCAAAACCTCCCGTCCAGATGAACTTCAGCGGCTGATTGGTAATGCTCCTGCAGGGGCAGCAGCTCAGGCAGGGGCGATACGCCACTAACTGACTCCAGTCTGTTGCGATGTAGACTACGAAAACGGTCTTGAATAGAACGGTCAACACCTGACGTAGTCTACAATACCCACCCCTTCTAGTCGTCACCCAGGTATCTTTCTATGCCTACCTTTGTTGCCCGCGTTCAAGATGCAAGAGGCGCAGCTCGGAAAGAACGAATCGTTGCAGATTCTCTCAGAGAAGCTCGAGCATCCTTACGAGAAAGAGGGCTATTTGTTCAGGAACTGAAACAAGACGATGGGCTGTCCCTGAACTTTGATTTAGCATCAATCAGAGATTCTTTCACCAAAGTGACCGTCAAGGATAAGGCGGTATTTTCCCGTCAGCTTGCGGCTCTGGTCAATGCTGGGGTCGCCATGGTGCGGGGACTGGGGGTTCTTTCGGAACAATGTCAGAATCCGAAGTTGAAGAAAGCCTTGCTTAACGTTAGTTCTGATGTGCAACAGGGGATTAACCTGTCCGATGCTATGCGGAAGCATCCGGAGTGTTTCGATAACCTCTATACCAGCATGATTCAAGCTGGGGAAGTTGGTGGTGTACTGGATGAGGTACTGAACCGGCTGGCGAAGTTATTGGAAGATGTGGCCCGATTACAGAACCAAATTAAATCAGCGATGTCCTATCCGGTGACTGTGGGTATTTTGGCCATTCTAATCTTTTTTGGCATGGTGCGGTTTCTGCTGCCGATCTTTGCCAACGTCTTCAAAGATATTGGAGTGGAATTACCTGCCTTCACCCAGTTCATGATGAATATTAGCTACTTTGTACAGGATATTAAAAATGTCATCTTTGCGCTGGTGGTCGTGGGCATAGCTGTTTTTGCGTTTAGACAGTATTACAAAACTCGGGTGGGACGGGAAACGGTCGATCGCATGATGCTGAAACTGCCCCTGTTCGGTGACTTGATTCAGAAAACTGCGACAGCCAGGTTTTGCCGTACCTTTGGAGCTTTAACTCGTTCCGGGGTACCAATTCTCACCTGTTTAGAAATTGTCAGAGATACGGCAGGTAATCAGATTATTGCGAACGCCGTAGATGAGGCTCGTCGAGAAATTCAAACGGGCGGCATGATCAGTATTGCCCTCCAGAAAGAGCAGGTTTTTCCCTTGATGGCCATTCAGATGATCAGTATTGGGGAAGAAACTGGGGAGTTGGATAAGATGCTGGCCAAGGTAGCTGACTTCTACGAGGATGAGGTGGAACAAGCCGTGAAAGCACTTACCAGTATCCTGGAACCAATCATGATTGTGGTGCTAGGGGGAATGGTGGGAGCCATTTTATTGTCGATGTATCTACCCATGTTCGCTGTGTTTGAGAAATTGGGCTAGTCCACTCCCCTTATGTCCATGCAGAAAGCTCATTACGAAGAAGCGTTAGCAGAGTATAGCAATGCTCAGTCTGCGATCGCCCTGTTGAAGCAGTATCGGCCCTACCTGGAGATGATCCCCAGTATGCGCCGCCCTAAAGAAAGCTTAATTGCCATCCCTCTGCCAGTGGTTCGCCTGCGAGGCACTACTTCTCGTAATAATGCCGGGGATTTAAATACGTCCAGTGGTGAGTCTCTATGCTTGCCTTGTGACATTGCGCTCTTAATGTGTGACCCGGAGTGGAAAATCAAAACAGGGGTAGAAATCTTTATTTTCATTCATCGCCCTGAAGAAGATTTTTCGGATTTATTGAGCCGCTGGCGGCATACTCAGGTTGCCTTAAGCCGGGGCTATGAATGGGATATGCCCTTGCGCTATCGCCATATTTTGAGTGAAGGAGCCGATAGTACCTATCCCTTATTTGTCATTTTCGAAGGCACTCCAGAGCGGATTAAACGCGGCCTCAAAGGAGCCTTCTTGCCTTTTGTGGTGCAGCGATCGCCAGAAAACAACTCTCCCGCAGAGGTTGCAGAACCTACTACTACTGAAATGCTCTGGACAGACGATCGCGAAGAGTTGTTGTAATCCTTTTAATCCTGTGCTGCCGAGGGGAGATCGGCAGGATCTGTAGGAGGCAAATCTAATGCTGCATAATCTTCTGAAGTCCAGGATTGGGTGGCATCTGTTAAAGCATCCTCTGTCCTTTGAGTGCAATCCACCAGTGCTGAATCCTCCGGCGACGGATCCGTTTCAGGCAGGGCAACGTCTAAATCAGATGTATCGTGCCATAACTTAGTCGGATCTGAGGCAGAGTCATCCCCTTCATCCACCTCTCGTGACTTAGCAGGAAAATCAGGCTCTGCAGGATGAAATCGATGCAATTCAATCAGGGGCTGCAGATCGGTCAGTACTTCCGCTGCCGATTGATATCGCTCCGTAAAATTAAAACGCACCATTCGATCCAAAATTTGGGCTAGAGTATGGCTGGCAAAAGGCTGTCTCTGCCAGATCAGTTCGCCCGTATGGGGGTCTCGCTGTAGATTCTCACCAGGAATTCCTGTTAAGGCCTGAATTGCCATCATTCCCAACGAGTAAATATCGCTATTAGGCCGAGGGCGCCCGTCACTCTGTTCTGGAGCAATATACCCTCTTGTACCAACGGCGATCGTCATGCTGGTTGCTTCTTCTCTGTCTCCCTGCTGAATATTCTTGACTACCCCAAAGTCAATCAGTACCAGATGGCCGTCCGATTTACGTTGAATGATGTTGGGTGGCTTAATGTCCCGGTGAATAATGCCGTGTTTGTGAATGAACTGGAGAATCTGCAGAACTTCCTCCAGGATACCAACCACTTTCCATTCAGGTAGGCGATCGACAAAGCTGCGAATTCTCAGCGGTTCTCCTTCAACATAATCCTGAATCAAATAAAATTCACCCTTTTCCTCAAAATAAGCCAGAAGCCGAGGAATCCTGTCATGAGGAGGGAGATGATACAGCGTTTCTGCTTCTTTCCTAAACTTTTTCTGTGCCCATTGCAAAGCCGCAGGTTTACTATTACTGGGCCTTAATTGCTTCACCACACAGCGAGGATGACCAGGCAGATCCAGATCTTCTGCGACATAGGTGACACTGAAACCGCCCGTTCCCAGGGTATGCAGGATTTTGTAACGTCCCCGCAGGGTTTGACCAATCATCTCCCGTGTATAGCTCTCGCTAATGGCTTCTAATTCCACCTGGCCACTATCTTCCAGGAATTTCCGCACATCCTCCGAAGCTCGATGAAGTCTTGCTACCCGAATTAACCGCAGTTTTTCATTGGTAATGCCGATCAAAAGGTAGGAGGTGCTCCCTAGGGCGATCGCCACTAATGGTACAGCCGTTGGCAAGACTAATTGCATTCGAGTAAATAGTCCATAACTGACGATCCCCAAGGCAACCATAATCACCATTCCCCAGCCAAATCGGTGAATGGGGAGAGAGGTACGGCTTTGTAAGTAAGCCACCGCCAATATCAGTCCGGCAACGAATAGTCCCTGGAATAGAGGGTTGGGAATCACAGTGACGAGGGAGCGGCCCTGCATCAGAGTGGCGATTGCACTAGCATGGATTTCGACTCCCGGCATTTTCCCCATTGGGGTTGGCAAAAAATCCTTTAAGTTATTGTTCTCTGCCGTCCCAATAACAACAATTTTGCCCTTGAAGAACTGACCGTTGTTTAAGTAACCAGTCCAGTTTGTCGCATCCAGGACGTGCCAAAAGGGAATTGTAGTGAATCCGATTGACCCATAGTCCTCACCTACTGATGGACCGTAGTAGAAGATCATGTCTCCCTTAGGAGGAGGATACTTAACTTTAGCCGCTTTGAGGGTTGCTTCTGCAAAGGAGGGATAGTCTTGACTCAGTTGATTCAGGTAGGTGGCCTGATCTGGTAGAACCTGAGCTTTCAGCCGGACAAATTCGCTACCTAAACGATGGATGCGTCCCTCAGAGCCTTCCGGCTCTTTCCAGAAGTTATCAGGTTCCGTCCAGAAATTAATCGTCCCAATTGGTTGAGATAAATTCCTCAAGGATGGAATCGGCAAAGTCAGTTGAGTGATATCCCCCTGACGGGTTTGACTATTGTCATAGGTCGCCGCCATAACGACTCGACCTGGATAAAGTTTTAGCACCTGTTGCAATTTGGCATCATCCTCTGCGCCATGAAAACTGGGATCAGCCCAAATCACGTCTACCGCTACTGCGCGCGCACCTGCCTGCATCAAGCGGTCAATCACTTTTGCATAAGTTGCCCGCTTAAAAGGCCAGACAAGCGACTGCAGATCCGGATTGTTCTGAGGCGTAATTCTGGCCTGCTCCAGTGTGCTGCGTTCAACCGCCAGGATGACTACGTTTTCAGGTGGCTTCACGGCAGGGCGAAGATTGAAAAATATAGTTTGAACCTGCCGCTCCATAAAGCGAACGGACACCAAGCTCTGAGATGTAGCAATACCTGCCGTTAATGCAATCATTCCGATCAGTACATGTCCCGCTTTTGCCAGGTTTGAACATATTGGCAGTTGATGGGCAATGTGTCGGGTGACGAGTCGCTGCCAAACAGTGTGGAAGGAGAGGCGTTCAGTGGGTGATGGAGGAGCCACAAAGGTCTCTGTTTGAGACTGAGAATTTTCCGTAGACATAGCCGAAACCCATGTAAGACATCAGCAGGCGATACACCCAATCTGTCACTTGCGCGATGAGCAGTCTTACCAACAGAATCTATACTATTAGAGCCTATCCACCCCTACCCTGACTAGGGACATCTTCATATCACAGAGCAACGGAGGAACTAAATTTGATCATTTGGGGCGATCGATTTCCAGGTTGAAGCGCCCAGATTTTGTTTTTTTGTAATAATAGTGGCAAATCAGAGTAGTCAGTTGATGATCAACAATCAAGCTCGCAGGCTTCTCTATTAAAATCATCAGGTTCAGTCAAAAATGTGTCATTACTTAGACAGGGCAGTTATTTTTTAGACTACGTTTTAGTCGTTTCCCTATCCAATAACAATCGTTTTTGCCCAATTAATCGGGTTTTATTAGGATATTCATTAGTAAATTGTTTCTATTATCTGAATTCTTTTGCAGTCCTTCTTTCATTTCTCTTGGGATTACTGGGTTGCCCTGGTAGTAAGCTTGCTAGTTTTCTGAAAGCGTCTTGTTAAAATTAGTTATCCAATTTTATTGATCTTTTAGCTCTTAATCTTCTATGCAATACTCCATGAACCGTCTTTCTATATTTGTAGACGGCAACAATATGTTCTATGCTCAACAGAAAAATGGTTGGTTTTTTGATCCAAAACGGGTGCTGGAATATTTTACACGGGAAGCTGATACCGTTTTAGTCAATGCCTTCTGGTATACCGGGCTGAAAGATCCCCAGGATCAACGGGGCTTTCGGGATGCGCTGATCAGTTTGGGGTATACCGTTCGCACCAAAATTTTGAAGGAATACTATGACGACAGTTCAGGTCGTTACTCGCAAAAGGCTAATCTGGATATTGAGATCGTTGTGGATATGTTTAATACTGTTGATCAGTATGATCGCGTCATTCTGTTCAGTGGGGATGGGGACTTTGAACGGGCGATCGAACTGCTGCGAGGTCGGCACACTCACATTACAGTCGTATCCACTGAAGGGATGATTGCCAGAGAACTCCGAAATGCTACTGACCACTACATCGACCTGAACGATATTCGCAAAGAAATTGAAAAGACCGATCTATAAAAGCAGATAGGCATCAGTAGCTTCTGGATAGGACTGTCATTGGTCATCGGTTATTCGTGCTTAATCTTGTTCATTCATGAGCGTGCATCTACAAAGGACAAATGATGAATCACGATCTCAGGCTTATTCACCACAGCCCTGCCTGGCAGAGAAAGTCATCAATTCCTAACCTTCAGCTATTTTCTCTCGTAGGGTAGAACGGCTGAAATCTATTCCGATTCCCACTCATCTGTTGCAAATTTAACAAAAACTTCGCTTCCCTCTGTCAAGGCGCTCAGGCTAAACGGTAGGCTAGTATGCAGCAGTCCTCTTCTAATAAAATCTTCGATCACTTGACCTATGAACACTCCGTCCCAGAATGACCGAATTATCATCTTTGACACCACACTCCGGGATGGCGAACAATCTCCCGGAGCTACCCTGAATGTGGATGAAAAGCTGACAATTGCACGGCAACTGGCACGACTGGGTGTAGATGTGATTGAGGCTGGGTTTCCCTATTCCAGTCCGGGAGATTTTGAAGCGGTACAAAAAATTGCCCAGGCACTTGGTACGACCGATGGTCCAACAATTTGCGGATTAGCGCGAGCCAATCGGGCCGATATTCAAGCCGCGGCCGAAGCGTTAAAACCAGCAGTCCATGCCCGTATCCATACGTTCATCGCGACCTCGGACATTCATCTGAAATACAAGTTAAAGAAAACTCGTGAAGAGGTATTGGCGATCGCTGAGGAAATGGTGGCTTACGCCAAATCCTTTGTGAATGATGTGGAATTCTCTCCTGAAGATGCAGGCCGCAGCGATCCGGAATTCCTATATCAGGTTTTAGAGCGGGTGATTGCCGCTGGAGCTACAACGGTGAATATTCCCGATACCGTGGGCTATACCACGCCTGCTGAATTCGGTGCCTTGATTCGCGGCATTAAGGAAAACGTGCCCAATATCGATCGGGCGATTATCTCCGTGCATGGTCATAATGATCTGGGATTGGCCGTTGCCAACTTCCTGGAGGCGGTGAAAAACGGTGCCCGTCAGTTGGAGTGTACGATTAACGGGATTGGTGAACGAGCTGGCAATGCCGCATTGGAAGAACTGGTAATGGCGTTACATGTGCGGCGACAGTATTTTAATCCGTTCCTGGGTCGGCCTGTGGAATCGGAAGAACCGTTGACCCGGATTGATACCCGCCAAATTTACAAAACCTCCCGGTTGGTTTCCAGTCTGACGGGAATGTTGGTACAGCCTAATAAAGCGATCGTCGGTGCTAATGCCTTTGCCCACGAATCGGGAATCCATCAGGACGGCGTGTTGAAAAACAAGCTGACCTACGAGATTATGGACGCGCAGTTGATTGGCCTCACCGATAACCAGATCGTATTGGGTAAACTCTCTGGCCGGAATGCCTTCCGCTCCCGGTTGAAGGAGTTGGGCTTCGAGTTGACGGAGCAAGAACTTAATAAAGCCTTTGTCCGCTTTAAGGAACTGGCGGATAAGAAGAAAGAAATCAGCGATTGGGATCTGGAGGCGATCGTCAATGACGAAATTCAACAAGCGCCCGATCTCTTCCGCCTGGAACTGGTGCAGGTGTCCTGCGGGGATCATGCCTGTCCTACTGCCACGGTAACTCTCCGTACTCCCGATGGTCAGGAACTGACGGATGCCGCTACTGGAACCGGACCGGTGGATGCGGTCTACAAAGCAATTAATCGAGTGGTCAATGTACCTAACCAGCTAATCGAGTTCTCGGTGCAATCGGTAACAGCAGGGATTGATGCGATCGGGGAAGTGACGATTCGGCTGCGCTATGATAGTCGTCTTTTCTCAGGCCATGCGGCCAACACGGATATCATCGTGGCCTCAGCCCAGGCTTATGTCAATGCCTTAAATCGGCTGTATGCGGCATTGCAAACGAAGAAGGCCAAAATTAAAGCTCAGGATAGTGAGATTGAGCTTTCCCTCGCTCAAATTCCTTCCACGGTGAAAGTAGAAGGCTGATCCTAAAAGATTTCTAAAGGAAAAGAATCGGAGGTAGAAATCTGTTGTTCTACCTCCGATTGGTCATGATATGAGAGATGATTCCCCTCTGATCGGTGCGTTACGCCAGCGCTAACATCACTCTACGAGTCCAACCTTGGGTGTCAATACACCACCTATTTGCTTTTAGAGCCGCTTCAAAACACCTCTGGCTCTGTTGCCTTGTACAGATTGGCAAGCAATTTACTCTAAACAGCAGTTAGAACTTTGGATCGCGAGAGAGATGTGGCATTGGCTTAACCAAAAACGCGATCGAACGGAGCAATTCCTTCGGAGAGAATAGTCGCTTTTTGCTCGTCCAGGAGTTTGCTACTGATCAGTTCCTGTAACTTGGCCCGAAATTCAGCATAATGCTGGAACGTTTCCTCTTTCAGGTAAGTGACCCGGTTGGAAGCATCGCTCAATCCCTTGCGCAGCGCCTCTAAAGACGGAATGTCATAGCGCCATCCAGATTGGTCATACGCATCAATCAGCAATCTCATCAATAAAATCCGGAAGTAGCTATCCTCATAAGCTCCTCTGGATTGCTGGAATCTGCGATAGGTGCTGGTGACGTGATTGAAGTGAATAAAGCCCCATTCGCGATCGTGGCGGCTGATTTGTTCGGGAGGAGTTTGGCATTGAGGCCACAGCATCATATCAAACGAGTGGGATTGACCCGCTACAATTCCCCGGTGGCCCCGATGCTCCCAGGGTTGGAAACTCCGTGCCCAATCCGCTTTAAACATCAACTCCCAGGTGGCAACCAGATGATCTAACCCTCGTTGCTCGTACCAACCATCCCAAACCTTGCTCACTCCCATCAGTGAAACATTCTGCGCCACACAGGCCTCATAGTGCTTCTTGAGGAAATCTGGCTCCAGGATAAACAGGTCAACATCATGTAACAGGGCATAGGGAGTTCTGAGCGCTTCAATGCCTCGGATCAGTTGATGCCAGCAATTATTAAAGGGATTTCTGTGGTAGCGATTAAAGACAATTTCCAGGGGACTCAGCGTCACCATGCGAACTGGGCTGATGGGATAGTCTTTTGTCCATTCGTTTAACAATTCTGAAAAGCCTCACATCAACTTGCTATCTGGAACCACGATCGTTTCAACCAGATGCTCAGGGTTCTGAGTGGCACAAACACCGAGGGAGATTTTCAAGAAAAAGGGTAAGTCTCCAGGAGTGAACATGATCATACTGTAGCCCGATGTTGGCTCTGCTACAGGTGGTTGCCAGGTCGAATACAACCGTTTGTACACGTCTCCCATTTTGAACATATTGAATAGCCTCAGAAACAGGTAAATAGGCGAACTGCAAAGCCAGCTGTCTCCGGATCGCACCTCAGTAAGTGCGATAGAATCGGCACAGAACCTGAATCAGCAAGATGTAACTGGTGGTTGTAACTGTGCAGAGAACAACTTGCTGAACGGTGAAATGGAAAGTTACGAATTTTTTTGATTTCCCTGACTTTAGCTAGTAATTCTACGGATAGCTATTCCTACCGGATGGCTTAACAGTTTCTTCATCCTACTGACCTGTGCTGTGTCCGGATCCTGCAATTCCCTACTAACAAGCTGGAGTTTCTCAGCACGATCGGCAAGCAAGTCTATCTTAACTATCGAAAAACTTCGATAATTAAGGATAGTAGAGGAAAACTTGAGAAAAAATTGGTTGTGTGCATAAGCGGCACGATCGCTATCAAACTGATATTCTCGAGGAGAATGCTCCTTACAATCTCTGCGCTTTGATCCTATGAGCAATCCTCTCGCTCGTTTGAAGCAGTTACCCTGGCGATTGCTGTTTCTAGTGGCCATTCTGACCGCTATCGCGGTGACTCTACTGGAACTGGCTATTGGCTTTAGTGCTCAAATTCCAGGAGTTAAGCCAATTCTGATGACCCTCCTGTTTGGCCCATTGGGATTGTTCACCTCCCTGGCGATCGCGTTTGGCGTAGGAGTACTGGCCGTATATATCCTCGAACGCATGGAGCGCACTGTCATTAATACCGGGAGTTTATGGGGGCTGGTTCTGTGTTTAGCGATCGTGTTTCTGCTTAGAGGCTTGCTTCCCATTCCGGTGGGATTATTTCAGATCAGCTACATTCCGTTGGTGAGCATGACGGTTGGTTTATTTTGGAAAAGTCGTCCCTACTGGCAAGGGTTTAGACGCTGGTAAATTGGTAGAGAGGTTTCGGCTAAGCGTCTCTACTCTTCTGATTGTTCAATGGCATCCACAAGACGTTCCAACGCGATCGTTAACCGATCCAGGCGTTTGAGGGACTCTTCCTGAACTTCTGCCAGAGTTTGTACCGCATCACTCAGGGCAAAGATCTGGTAGCCTTGTTGCTGCACTTGATTGGCCAAAGAATCGACCCGATCGGAAAAACGATCCATTGTTTCTGTTGTCGCGAGAACGGCTTCTCCAATTTGGACAATGATTGACTCAAGCTGACTGGGTTGAACGTCCACCTAAAACCTACATTTGTAACAAAATAAACTCCTACAGCACCCACTTTGTTCACTGCAAACAGTCAGTTTTCGCCTTGTGTTGTCAATTTGGCAACAGGTATAGCGCTTTAGTTATGCAGAAGGGCAACAAGGAACCTAAGTTCCTCTTTAACTGACCTATTTCACCTGAATTTTAGCCAAAGCAGTGTTCTTATAGTAGTACAACACAATTTGCCGATAATCGTATCCCTTACGGGCCAGGTTATACGCCCCCCACTGGCTCATTCCTAAGCCATGCCCGTAGCCATTACCCTGTACCTGAAAAGACCGGGGAGCCAGATTTGCTTTTCCTTTAGCAGCAGTGGGTTCATAGATAGGCAAGACTTTAAATTTTGTACTCTTCAAATCAAGGGCGTTCCGGATCACGTCGCCACTGATAGTGCGAGTTCCAGCATCGCCCACAACCCGCATCGTAATTACTCGGCCTTGGGGAGTAGTTCGCTGGGGTTCCATAGAAATAATATTACCGACGCCTGTAATTCGGGCGCTGAGTTCGCTGCGACTAAAGGTTCTCACCCATTCATACTCTGGAGTACCCTGATCAAAATCAGGGACTCCCTTCAGGTAAGGCAACGGACGAATCCAAACGTTCTCCACATTTTCTGTATGTCCACCTGATGAAGAATGAAACACAGCCTCAATAATTTTGCCTTGATTAATTAATACCTGTCCGGCGGTAGCATTGACAGCAGTCTGAGTTGAGGAGGTTTCATCCGCAATCCCTTTATATACCTGCCAAGAGGTGGTGTTTCCCACGTCATAGAGATTGTTGGCAGAATGTTCCCGCTGGTACAGAACGTAGGAGCGAGCAACCACAGCCTGGGCTTTTAAGGCTTCTAGTGGCCAAGTTGGGTACATTTCTCCACCCAGTACGCTGTAAAGGTATTGTTCTAAATCCACATAGTTAATCGCTGTCAAGCCTTTACCAGTGGCAACCACTTGGGTTCTGCCACGATACCAGCGATTGCCAATAAACACATATCCTCCTGCCGTTGGTTCTACCCAGAGTTGCTTAGCTTGCCAGCGATCGAGCTTTACCATGCCGCCTGTTGGAGCAGCCACAAAAGCATTCATGGCAGCAATCTCGCCCAGGTTACGACCGGAACTATCGCGGACGATCGCTCGCGTAGAACTACCTACCGTTATCTGGCTGACACCATCTTGAATTGCGACTCGCATCTCCACAGCCGCCTTGGCTGGAGCGATGAACGCTAACCACAGCAAGCCTGATAGCCACCAACTCCGTCCTCTCGACTGAAACCAGGATTTCATGCCAAACAGGTTAACTTTGGGAGAACGGTTTACCGTCATGGTTTTTGCAACCCTACTGCAACGTTGCTTAATGTAACTCAATTTCTTGAAATTCAACCCCCCGAATCGATCGCTGGAGTCGTTTCTGACCTGCTGTGCCCTTGGCCCGAAAGCTCTATATCTGGCGTACAGGCAGGAGATGCTTTCACTCTATACTGCTTACCTGGTGTTCTAAAGAATCTCTTAACTTTTGTGAGTTTTCTCTGACTGGATTTTGATCGTCACTTTGCAGAAGGTGATCTGCTGTCTATTGGGTTCTGTGTCAGTATAGTTTCAAGATGGCATTGAATTGGGATTTCTCAGGCTTGCAAATTACATTTTTGGGAACTAGCTCTGGGGTACCGACTCGGACGCGAAATGTATCTGGGGTGGCGCTCCGACTGCCTCAAAGAGCAGAGGTATGGCTGTTCGACTGTGGGGAGGGCACCCAGCATCAATTTTTGCGCAGTGAACTTAAAGTCAGTCAGTTGACTCGCATCTTCATCACTCATATGCATGGCGATCACATTTTTGGCTTGATGGGGTTGTTAGCCAGTTGTGGATTGGCAGCCAACCCAGAGCGTATTGACATTTATGGGCCTGCTGAGTTGGAGGACTATCTCAAAGCCTGTCGTCGCTATTCCCAAACTCACTTCTCCTACCCCATCAAAGTTCATGCGGTTAGTCCCGGAGTTTTGTACGAGGACGATGAGTATGTGGTGAGTTGCCAGTTACTAAAGCACCGGGTGCCTGCCTTTGGCTATCGGGTGGCAGAAAAAGATCATCCGGGGCATTTCAATGTGGAACAGGCGGCTGCTTTAGGGATTCCTTCTGGTCCACTATATGGACGGTTGAAACGGGGAGAGGTGATTGTCCTACCGGATGGTCGGCGGGTGAATGGAGCCGACTTATGCGGTCCAACTCAAATCGGACGCAAGCTGGCTTACTGCACGGATACGATTTTTTGCGATTCGGCAGTCGAGTTAGCTCAACAGGCCGATGTACTGATTCATGAAGCTACCTTTGCTCATCAGGATGCTGACCTCGCTTATCAACGGCTCCATTCCACGTCTACGATGGCGGCTCAAGTAGCCCTGGCGGCTCAGGTCAAGCAACTGATCATGACTCACTTTAGTCCTCGGTATGCTCCCGGCAACCCGATTGAATTAAAGGATTTGTTGGCAGAAGCCAGAGCAATTTTTCCCAACACTGTCATGGCCAGTGACTTATGGAGTTATGAAATTGGTCGCCCCAAAGCCGATAAACCCAGCAGAGCAACCAGGGTCTAATGCGTTACCCGGTTCGCGATTCCTTGGTCGGTCTCTTCAGTCGATCGCGAATTTTCTCCAGTTGAGCCTGGTTGTCTACTGGCGGTCGAGGCGCAGGCATTTCGGTATCTGGCCAATTGGGTACATCGCTACAGGTACATTCCAGAGAAGCAAGGCCCAGAGTTTTGAAGGGAACAGGCATAGAACAACGGGCACAGGGATTAATTTCCCATTGAGGAGTTAAGAGTTCGGCGATCGTTTGATTTGTCCCTTCCAGATAGCAATCCCCAGCATCTGGGTTAGACACCCGCTGCCAACAGGCTTCAAATTCATCACTATAACGATTGCCCTGAATCACAGGGCGGGGCAGAAGGGTCTCTCGCCCACCATGAATAACAATTCCTTTGCCAATTTGAAACCAGTAAGCCAGGTACTGTCTCACCTGTTGTTCAGAGGCCATAAGCACGGATTCGCATTTCCTTTTCATGCTACCGTGCCCCAAGAATAAGTGGGTGGTCTCCACGGCTGGAGATGGAGTCTAATAGGCAAAAGTTTCCCTGAGTTCTAAAGTCTATCGGTAAGTTAGGGTAAGGGGACCCCGATCGCACTCACATTCACGGCATAACCTCCTGTAACTAAATAAACCGTATCCGCGATCGCCCCAACTCGCCGGATTAAATTCCCCAGACGATCCCGGAAGTTCCGACCGGCAGCATAGGCTGGCACTACTCCCCAACCTGTTTCTTCAGCCACTAAAATCACTGTTCCAGCGGCTTGTTCCAGTTGCTGCAGTAAGCCTGCTTCCTGAGCTTGCCAGGTCTGCTCATCCAATTCCAGGAGGTTAGCCAACCAGGTTCCCAACGAATCCACCAGGAAACAGTCCTCCTCAGTCATGAACTGGATGGCAGCGGCCAGGTTTTCTGGCACCCATTCAGTTGCCCAAGCCGCTGGACGGCGCTGTTGATGCCGTTGAATTCGCTGTTGCCACTCCGGATCGGCTGCATCCAATTGCGCCGTGGCGACATAAGTGACCCGTTTGTGCGATCGCTTAGCTAACTCCTCTGCCCACTCACTTTTCCCAGAACGAGCAGCACCTGTGACTAAGATGATTTGACGATTCATAGAGGCCGCTAAAGGGCAGAAGCCAGGAGACAAGAACTTCAAAAATGACAGATGACAGATAACCAGGGACAGATGACCAATTCAACCTATCCTTCTTTTTGTACTTTATTGAAATTTTTCAACAAAAATGCTGCAAGACCGCAGTTCCATTGTTTACTGGTATTCTGATTTGTCTAACTGTTGTGGTACTTCGGAGTGTGGGGTGAGGTAACTATGAAGTCAGACCTGAAGCGAATTGAGGCCGCACTCCAGCAGGTTTCCTACCAAACGATGCAACCTGAAACCCTACCCTCACGATCGCTACAACCATCTTTACCCTTTATGGATTGGGATCAGCAGTTTCCCAGGTTAGAAGCAGCAGGGATGCCCAGATCGGCAACGGTAGAGCCATCTCCTGGACTTCACATCTCATCGCCGGTTGCTCTGGAAGGGATAGAGGTTGATGTTACTGCAGTGTCGTTATCCAATCCTGCCGCGATCGCCCGCACTCCTAATCTGCCTGAGTTTGTGGCGGCAGTTCCAGAATCTAGCCGGCAGCAGGCAATGGCTGCCCCCGCTTTAGCGACCAATCTCCTTGGTGACCTGCAAAATCGGGTTCAGGAGTGGACTCTCGGCTTACAAGAGATTCTGGAGCAAATCCAAGCCCTATATAGTGAAGGGCCAGTCATTGAGGGTTGGCTGGAGTCGTCCGGAGCAACCTATCGACTGTGTGGAGTGAATGAGGAGGGACAGTTGTGGTACCGTCCCTGTCCCCCTGAGCAAATTTTGGATATCAGTCTGGCTATTGTGCGTTACCAAAAGCTGCAACAGTTGTTCAGTCGCAAACGTTCCCTGGAGATTCGCTTAACCTACCTGACTGAAACTCTCTTAAGTACTCATAGTAGACTGGCAGAGTTAAGCTAAACTAGGCCAAGCTCGTCTAGCTGGAATTTCCCATCAGAGAAACCATGGCTCTGAATTTGGACAAGGTCTAGCCGCGATCGCCCCCATCTCCCCTTCACACTGTCATTTTGAGTTGCCCAAAATTTAGTTCCTTGGGTCGATTTTTGCTATCAATCAGGGAATATTTTGCATTAACTCGATAAATTATTATTCAGAGCAGCTTTCTCCGGCTAGAGCTGTTCCATTACTCAGACTGGCAGCAACGGCTCCAAAAATCTACTATATTCCCTGAGTATGACTTACTTCTGGTCTTTCCCCCAGTAAATCATCATGACTGCAACTCACGCTCCCGCTGAAACCCCACTCAACGTACCCAGTTCTATTCGCCAAATTATTCAAGATGCCTGCGATCGCGGCGCGTCTGCGGTTTACTTGCAGGTCGGACGACCGCCGTTTTATCACCTGGGTGGCAAATTACTGCCCCAAGAGCATTTTTCAACGTTGGGCAATGAGCAGTTCCACCACTATCTCAAAGAACTGCTTTCCCCGCCTCAGATGAAGCACTATCTGGCTAATCGCCGGATTGAGGCGGATGTGCGGATTCATGGATTTATGCAGGGACGGATTGATTGCCGACCTACGGCTCAGGGAACCGAAGCGATCAGTCTGAAAGGAATCGTTCTGGATGGGCCAAGCGAGGAGATTCAAAAGCGGGGAACGGTTTATGGCATGGTGGAGGATGCCTTTCAGCGAGGTGCGTCCGATATTCACATTCAAGTTGGGGAGCCACCTCGATTTCGCATTCAGGGCAAAATTGTCATTCAGAAGTCTTACGGTAGAACCACTCCAACTCAATTTGATGAATTTTTGGCAGAGGTTTTGTCGCCGTCCCAACTGGAGCAGTTTAAAGTTCGCCAAGAACTGGATACCGCGATTCTGTATGAGGGTCTGGTAAGATGCCGGGTCAACTGTGCCCAATCCATCATGGGGGGAGCGATGGTGTTGCGGTTGATCTCGCTGGAAGTACCCACCCTGGAAAAACTGGGGCTACCCGCAGTGCTGGGCTATCTGGCTGAGGAGCGGCAGGGATTGGTGATTGTAACCGGAGCGGTGAACTCTGGAAAATCCACTTCTCTGGCAGCCATGCTGCGCCACGTGAATGATTCCTATCCGCGAAAAATCGTGACGATCGAAGATCCGATTGAATACGTGCACACCTCCAATCAGTCTCTGTTCACGCAGCGGGAAGTGGGGTTACACACTCAAGAATTTAAGGAAGCGCTCCGAGCTGCCCTGCGTCAGGATCCTGACATTATCCTGATTGGGGAAATGCGCGATCGGGAAACTGTAGACACCGCCATTCGAGCTTCCCTGACGGGGCACCTGGTTCTGGGAACTCTGCACACCAGGGGGGCTGTGAATGCCTTTAAACGGTTGCTCAATTTCTACACACCGGAGGAGCAAGAAACCGTGCGCTACCAGATTGTGGATGCTCTGAGAGCCGTCATTTCTCAGACACTGGTACCTACGTGCGAGGAGGGCGCACGGCAGCTCTGGAAATCATGGTAAATACCGACACCATTCGGGATTATCTCTTGAAGGAATGTTTTGAAGAGATTTACCAACTGATGGAGGAAGGGGTTGATAACAGTCAGACGCTCAACCAGGCTCTCTTCGATCTCCATGAAAACGGCATCATTAATACGGCAGATGCTCTGGCCTCTTCTCTGGCTCCAGAAGATCTGGGATATATGCTGAAGAATTATACTCGTCGCTCCAGCCGCTCTGGCCTGATGACCAGCGATTATATCAACCGGCCTCCTTCTTGATCTGGCTAGAAGTCGGAATTTTGATCGGAACCTCAGATTAAACTTGAGCATTCAGCCAAAACTCCGACTTCTGAGTTGAGCCTATGCTGCAGTCAGGACGATCGCGGGTTGCCCAATTAGCTGGTCGTAAGCATCCTCAACATCGTGGAGTTGGGTTAGCACCTCGTTGTCGAGTAGATTGAGGCGGCGTTCTTCTGCCTGCTGGTTAATCTCGTAATCTTCCTTCTGACGCAGTAGCTCATCCAGTTCAGCCTTACGAGATTGGATGTCATGATTCATCCGCTTCACCACTTCCTGCTGATAGGTGTCGAAGCACTCCTTAACCGCTTGATACACCTGGAACGATTGCTCCTGGGCAATCTGCGGCAATAGTTTGATCAGTTCTTCCTTCATCGCCAGAACCACTTTGCGACGCGCCATCTCAAAAGAATTTGAATTCGGGCTGATAGCGGGCGAAATCTGCTTCAAAGGTCGCGGCCAGATCGGGCAGGTAGCTGCGGAATGAGTTGGCGATCGCACTGGTCTGCCATTCGCCCACAATTCGAATTTCGTCCTTAAATTGATCGCGAATCGTGACCAGTTGATCAAATTCCGGTTGCACGGAACGAATCTTTTGTCTCAGTTCTTGAATACTTTCGCTGAGTAAAGGAATGCGGCGATCGCAGGCTTCATGCACAGTACGGTAAGCTTGTCAGGCAATTAATTTGGCCTGCCGCAGTTCCGAGATGGCCCGCTCCTTCGTCAAAAAGTAATTCAATGCTTTGATGAATTCGGAAAAGCCCGTGCCTTCCAGTGAGCCATTTTTTAACCGCTGACGCAAAGCATTGAGAGAAGAGACTTCAAACACGCGATCGTCATAACGATCCTCACCTTCTACCTGACAATAGGGAGTGAGATTGGTTCTAAACACCTGCCGCACCCGATCTTCTGCTTCATGCAAAGCCGTTAAATCTTCTGGATCAATCAAGCGATTTTGAATTTCATCCCAGTAATTAATCAGAAAGAACACGGACAAACCCCGATCTTTGATGTAATTTTCCAAATAACGCTGTTCTCCCAGAGTATATGGCTGGGTAGCACTGAGAACAAACAAAATCGTATGGCAGTTGTTGATATATCCCAGCGTTAACTGATTGCGTTGCTCTGTGTCATTCAATCCCGGACTGTCAATAATTTGCACGCCCTTTTCTAACAGAGTCAGCGGATACTGTACCTCGGCATAAGCCACATTGGGAAAGGCAATAATGCCTTCTTCCTGTAGTTTCTTTGCTTCCTCCGGTGGAATGGTGTAATGCTGTTTGAAGGTTTCAAAATCGAGTCGTTCTGGTGTGCGATCGTCTTTGAAATGCACCGTTACTTGCTTATCCTGCCCATAACTGAGGACGGTCAGGACAGCAGTGCAGGGATTTACGTCAGTCGGCAAAATGTTTTCGCCAATTAGGGCATTCAGGAAGGTACTTTTGCCCCGTTTCATGTCGCCCAGCACCAGCAGCGAAACACGCTCTCCCCTAAATTCCGGCTGACTAACTCTAAATCTTCGATCGCACTCTCCAAACCTAACTTAGCGGAAGCGGTTTCTCCCTCCTGTTCTACCTGGGTGAGGGTATTGGCGATTGCATTCAAATATCCCGAAAACTCCTGACGCGCTTTGGCAACTTTATCTAAATCACTAATAAAACTTTCAGCTTTATAAGCCATTGGAACTCCTCAAGGTGGAAATACGACAGGCCAAAACTGATGTGCTAAGAACACACCAGGGCAACAACCAGCTATTTCCAGGTGAATACTTCCGCAATCTTTCCAGACCAACTCGTTAACAAGATGTTGTGATTATCTGCACTTAACGAGCAATCTTTATACCATGCTTGTTTCCATCATGCAGGGGAAAATTTGCGATCGCCATCCTCCACCTATGCAATCCCCTATCCTCCAGTTGGGTGAGGCAAGATGTGAGAATTTCAAGAGCACGATCGCGACACCGAAGCCGGATTGATGTAGGATGAATAGATATTTTAGTACAAATATACTATATATCCTCGGTTGCAGGGTTGCCTCAGCGCCAGCCTGTCCGCTCTCCCCACGGTGGGTGCAGTAGGATAGTGATTAAGGATTTTGGATTAGATCATCCGAATCAAATTGCGATCGATCTCGACAGATAAAGATCCCCCTGCCTCCAGCATCCCCCTTATGAAGGGGGACTGAGGGGATCGGTGTAAAGGTTTTGTTTACCTCTCAGGTCTATGTCTCAGCCGTTGCTATCTGAAGAAATTGTCAGGCCTGACATCAGCCATCTGGTACTGGAAGATGAAGTTCCGGTGGATAACTTTCAATCTGAAAAACAACAGCGGCTGCTGGTAGAACCCCTCTACAGTTCGCCCGTCATTCCTCCACCTTTCATTGCCGCCGCCAATGTTGGCATTTTCTACAGTATTAACCAGGACGGCATTGCCCCGGATGTCTTTCTCAGCCTGGGAGTGCAAATGCCAGACAACTGGGTAGAGCGACACAATCGTTCCTATTTGGTGTGGGAATTTGGCAAAGTTCCCGAAGTGGCGATCGAAGTTGTCTCCAACCGCAAAGGCAACGAACTGGGCAGCAAAAAAGAGATCTATGCCCGGATAAAGGTGGATTATTACGTCGTCTTCGATCCCCTGCGGCAACTGCAACAACCCGACGAGTTGAACGGCTCTCTCCTGAAAATCTGGGCGTTAAGTGCAGGCCGCTACATTGAACTCACACCTCCTGAGGGACTGAATGTGGGTGAACCAATTTATCTAGACACCGTAAACCTGGGACTGACTCTCTGGGAAGGCGAATTTGAAATGGTGCCTGGAATTTGGTTGCGCTGGTGCGATCGTGCTGGAATCGTCATTCCCACAGGCGCAGAAGCCAGAGCGATAGAACAGCAACGAGCTGACCAAGAACGCCAACGGGCCGATCGCTTAGCCGATCGCTTGCGGGCGATGGGAATTGATCCAGACGAAGTATAAACATTTCTATTGGCTCAAAGTATCGGACAAATAATCCGCTGTGGCTTCTACCAGGGCGATCGCATTCTCATACATCATCCGGGTGGGGCCTAACATGCCGACACTACCAACGGGAATATCTCCCTTACGGTAAGTCGAAGAAATCAGGGTACAGGTACGAATCGGTTCTAAAGGATTTTCTGCCCCAATCCGAATCGTCACTCGCTTACCGAGTTGGTCAAAAGGAGAGGGCTCAAAAATTAAGGGCAGCAATTGATCCTGTTCGTCTTCCAGAAGATGCACGATCGTTTGTACCTGCTGCACTTCAGAAAACTCTGGTTGGCGCATCACCTCAGACAATCCACTGATCAAAATTTGGGTAGGCGCGGGAGCCTGGGAACGGCGCGATAACTCAGTGAGAATGGTCTTTAAGAAATCCCCGTAGCGCTGAAAATCCCGATCGAGTTCACTCCAATCGATCGTCGACAATTCTGCGATCGCTTTACCCCGCAGATGGCTGTTCAAGAAGTTCGACAAGAGTTGCAATTCCTGTTCCAGCAATTCCGCATCCGGTTCTGCTTCTCCCTCACTTCTGGGTAAGTCGATCAACGTGGATTGGGTTTCATAGGAATCCGTCACGCAGATCAACATCACCCGTTGCAGATCCACAGGCACCAGTTGAACATGATGGAGGCGGGTTGTGTACATCTGGGGCATCGTGATTAGCGCCACATAGCCCGTCACCGTCGCCAGGATTTGGGCCGCCCGTCGCAGCATTGATTCCAGATTCCAATCTTCGCCACTGAGGCGATCGCTCAACAGTTGTTCAGCCTGCTGCACGAACTGCTTGGAGGGAGGAATCAGTTGATCGACATAAATGCGATAGCCCGAATCCGATGGTACCCGTCCCGCCGAAGTATGCGGCTGATAGAGTAAGCCAACCTTTTCCAACACGCCCATTGCATTCCGAATCGTAGCGGAACTCACGCTCAGGTTATATTCTTTCACCAATGTTTCTGAACCGACGGGTTCTGCAGTGGCAATATAGTGGCGCACAGTAGCCCAGAGAACCTGCTGTTGGCGATTGGTCAGTTGAACCGGAAAGGACATAAGTAAAGAATGGTCTAAAAGAAGTTTAAAAATAAGGCTGGAATGTATTCACTATAAGGGTGAACTTACTAAACTGTCATGTTGCCAGCGGTATCTAACAAAACGCTCACAGGCTCTACCTCCAAAAATTAAGGAAGTAGAGCCTGTAATGTCTTATTTTAGACAGGCATTGGGTAGGGCTGTTCCGGCGGAATGTCTTTACTAATAGCGTCCGTAGGAACCCGTGCCCCGGTTTGACCAGCTATCTCCACTGCCCGCAGAGCGCCGTCTATCGCCACCCCGGTTGTCTTCACGAGGTCTGGCTTTATTCACTTTCATCTCACGGCCCATCCACTCGGCTCCATCCAGAGCCTCGATCGCCGCATCTTCTTCTGCATCCGTATTCATTTCCACAAAGCTAAAGCCCCGTGATCTTCCGGTTTCCCGGTCAATCATCAGTTGCACCCGCTTTACGGAACCATACTCCGCAAAAATTTCAGTCAAATCTTCTTGGGTAACCTTATAGGAAAGGTTGCCAACATAAATAGCCATGGCTTACTTTAAGTCTCCAGAAATCCAAATGTGTAGAGGGTTGAGTCCGGAGAGAAGCCTGTCGAATATGGAATAGACAAACATTGCTGCAGCCGAATCAATCTCAGAGCTTAAGTCTAACATAATGTCAGTCCTACAAACAGGGTCTAGAGGTTAAAACTGCGGCGATTTCAAGAAATTTGCCCTCCTCTTCAAGTTAAACCAAGTCCAGCTAGAAAACGGTCGTTTTCCGATCAGAAAAACTGCGTTTCTGGAGTTGGACAAGATTGAACTATTGGGGAGCAATAAATACATTGCCAACCTCATCCCGGACAGTAACTCGAGTGGTGCGCATACCTCCCTTGGCATCAGTTACTTTACATTCAAATGTCTCGCCAACCTTGACAATTCTGGCTTTTCCTCCACAATCGACTGTAACAGGCCCACCACCCTGACTTTGTACACTTTGTTGAATGAAGGTATTGAGCTTGGTGAGCAGCAGGAGTCCCTTGGTACTCCAATTAAATTGTCCCGGTTGGTCGGTTGGCTCTACAACCCCCGTGAAGATGCCTACTTCCGATGTGATCGTGCAGTTATAAGTCGTTCCGGCTTTTTCCACCAGATCGGCTGGACAATCCACCGCCTGCACCGTCAGACCTGTGGCTTTGGCAACCAGATCGGCCAGTTTAGTTTCCACGACTTTGACGGAAGGGGGCTTTTCAGCGGTGGAAGTCGGAGACGGAGTAGGGGTTGGAGAAGTGGGAATGGTCAGAGTAGGAGTAGGAGAAGCATCGGTTGGAACTCCAGCAGGACCTGGAGAGGTAGCAGTTTGCAACGGGGAAGTGCAACTGGTCAGTAGCATCAGGCCACCCAGGAATGCATAGTAAAAGAAAAAGTGGGCCTTTACTAAACTGATATTGGCATTACGGGCTGCCTGGTCATTCTGATTCGTCATATCTCTTCCCACCGATCGCTTGCCGCTACCCATTATGCCGATCATTTCCTGCTTGTGATGATCACGGACTGACAATTTATCCTGGCATTTACGACGGCAGTAAGGAGACATGGGCAAAAACAATCTTCCAGCCTTCGGGAAACTTGCGCCAGACCTAACTCTGCCGTCCCCATCGGGGAATACCTGCGATCGTTCGGTAAAACTCCAACGTTACCGTTGCCGTGTCGTTGCCAAAAGTAACCACCTTCAGGTTAGAAATTTCCCGTGCCAGGTCTTTAACCGGACGTTCCTGTCGAAAGGTACGAATTGCCTCCATGCCATAAAGATTTTCCGTAGCCCCAAACCGTACCACCTCTGGCGAGTCCCAAAACAGCGCATCCAATGTAGCCAGGTCATTCTCACAGAGGGCTGTTTCGTAGGTCAGGTACAACTGGGTCAACTCAGCCACCAAGGCAGGGTTATTCACTGGGCTCATGGCAGGGACACCTGATCGGGTTCAGCTTCAAAAATATAGTGATAATCAAACACTAAAGCATGGGGATGACGAATGATCGAAAAGCCAAAATTGGTGGTTACTTCAGTGGTGAAGGTAGCCATTGCCAGTTCTACCAACTTTTTCTCGCTCATCACAGGTTGCTTGACAAAATAATCACGACGAGCGAAAAATAAATGTTCATCCTTCGGAACAATAATCTGATTAATCCGGTGAGCGTGCTGGATTGGTTTGATATAAGTCTGGATAAATTCATCCTGGTTGCGTTGTAAACGATATAGTCGTTCGTGCTGATACCAACTCATACGGAACATCATTTTGATCAGCTCAAAGCCCAAAATGTAATAGAAGACATGGTTCCGCTCTTCCGTACTCATCACCAGTCGCAATGCAGATTCCAGGTAAAGGTCAGGCTGAATACGCATGTCCTGGGCGGAGTGAATATAGAATTGACGAATGTATTGCCTGAGGGAACTGGTGTTGAGATTGGTGGTCAGTCTAAATTTTTTGAGATAAGAGTTCACTTTTTGCTGCGTGTCCCGGTCTTCCAAAACCTTACACACCAGACCATCTGCTGTATAGTCATCTAAAAATTTAGCCCGCATTTCGGGTGAAGCCGCGACAATGAGATGACACAACGACAACACATACCGACGCTCAGCCCAGGGTAAACTCTCTGCCCACTCTCTAGCCTTGGGAGGCAACTTGAACAGCAGGTTTTCAGAAAGAGTCAAGTCTTGTAATGGAAAAAGGAACTCTGCAGGCTTTTGCATAAGTAGAAAATCACTCAGGTTGAATCGCGCTAACCCTTTTGTATCAGTGTTCCCCAGCGATCGCTGGGAGAATCAATCAGGATCGTTGTCCACAGCGCTTCGTGCTTCCTGCGATCAATTGATTTAGACGGAATTCACCCGGTAGATGGGGCGGTTCTTGCTACCTGTGAGTGAATTCTGGAGGCCAAATTGTTCTTTACAGTAGAGGTATTAGACCTTTACCCAATCACGTAAACCTATGGCACCTTCCGATAGAGAGTCCTCTCCCGATCCTGTGCGCGATGCGATCGCCGCTGCGATGCGAGCTTCTCAAACAATCGCCGATCACCTGAAGCAAACCGCGATCGTAGTGGATGATATGGTAGCCCCTAAACTCTATCGGTTTGTCGAGCAAGGAACAGAAACGATCGGTCGGGTCGTCACCCCCTTTGCCGAAAATCCGCGATCGTTAAATTTGCCACGAAGGTGCCTGTGCTCAACTGGTTGATGGCCGCAATGGGACAGGTGGATACAGTACGAGTACAACAGGATGTGGATAACCTGCGGCGACAGTATCCTGCAGAAACCGAGAACCAGTTGGCCCACCGTGTTATGGTTGATACCTCCTGGAAAGCGGCGGGTGTTGGTTTAGCGACGAACCTGATTCCACCTCTGGCTTTGAGTTTGTTTGCTGTAGATATGGGCGCGATCGCCGTCCTGCAAGCAGAAATGCTCTACCGGATCGCTGCTATCTATGGCTTCCCTCCTACCGATTCCACTCGTCGAGGTGAAGTTCTAGCCCTCTGGGGATTATCAACTGGAAGTTCTGGCTTAATGAAATCGGGACTGAGTGCTTTAGAAGTGATTCCCGCTGTGGGAACCGCCATTGGAGTCAGCAGCGATGCGGGACTGCTATACGGTTTGGGACATCTGGCCTGTCGCTTTTACGAGGAAAAACGCAAGGCGGTTAAAAGGAATTCCTAAAAATCCTTCTGCATTGTACGATCGCACTTATCGCAAACAACGCATTACTTGGTGGTGCAGAAAACTCCTGAAACCCCTATAAATCAAGGATTCTCACCGAGACAGCGATCTTGAGTTTTATCGGGCGAACGAACGAGGGCAAGGGGTTTCAGGCGCTGTTTTGGTCGTTCAGGTTATCCATCATGAGACTCAAAAAAGTTTTCTGCACCACTCAGCAACGCATTATTCCTAGCACCGTCTAATGCAGCCGAACGATCGCTCGGCTGACTAGAATAGACATTGACTTGCATGGGGTGGGATGGCCTGATTGTGGGATGGTGAATGTTGGCTGGCGATCGTCGTTGCGGTTTCTGTTGCTGTGTTGCTTGTGTTGCCTTTTGACCGTCAGTTGCAGCCGCTCCACCCCCAATGCCGCTGCTCCATCTCGCACCAGTCGGATCGTTTTGGGAACTGCTGCCCCTACTGTGAGTACTCTAGATCCCGCTGATGCCTACAGCATTTTTTCTGGAAACTTACTTTACAACCTGGGCGATCGGCTCTACAGCTATAAACTCGGCACCAGCGAACTGCAACCCCAACTGGCAACCGCCCTACCCAAAGTGAGTGCCGATGGGTTGACCTACACTATTCCCCTGCGTCAGGGTGTAGTGTTCCATGACGGAACAAAATTTGATGCGAAAGCGATGGAGTTCTCCCTGCAACGGTTCATCAACAATGGGGGATCACCAGCCTTTCTGCTCTCCGATTTGGTGAAATCCATCCAGGCAACAGGCGAGTACGAGCTAACTATTCAACTGAAAAAGCCCTTTGCCGCCTTTCCCTCACTGCTGGCTTTTTCCGGTTTGTGTCCCGTTTCTCCCAAGGCGTATGAGATTAAAGAAGGTTCCTTCAAACCCGATACCATAATCAGCACTGGCCCTTATAAACTGGTGAAGTACGGCACCGATCAAATTCGTCTGGATACCTTTGAGCAATACTGGGGCACTAAACCTGTCAACCAGGGCATTGATATTCAGTTCTTCTCCAGTTCCGCTAATTTGTTCAATGCCTTTCGTACAGGAGCGATCGACCTCGCCTACCAGAACTTGGCCGTTGATCAAATCCGCACACTTCAGGAAGGAGCCACAGCCCAAAAGTGGCAAGCAATCGCTCAAGCAGGCAGCAGTATAGATTATGTCACGATCAATCTCAAGTCGCCACCGTTGGATAAGTTAGCAGTGCGGCAGGCGATCGCAGCGATGATGGATCGTCCGTTGCTGGAAGAGCGCGTGTTTCGGGGACAAATTCAACCCCTATACAGTCTGATTCCTGCCACCTTGAACATGAAAGATCCGGTCTTTCAAGCTTATGGAGACGGCAACGCAACCAAGGCCAGGGAGTTATTGACGCAAGCAGGCTACTCTGAAACTAAACCGTTGAAAGTGGAGTTCTGGTATCGATCGAATGTGGTAAACGATCAGTGGGCTGCCCTGACGCTCAAAGCCTTGATTAAAAAGAGGCTAGGCAATTTAATGCAACTAGATCTAAAAAGTATCGAATCCACCACAGCTTATAAGAATCTGGATAAGGGAGTCTATCCCATGTTTCTACTCGATTGGACTCCCGATTTCTTAGATGCTGACAACTACATCCAGCCGTTTATGGAATGCTCGAAGGGATCAGTAAAAACTGGATGTGAAGCAGGTTCCAGCTTTTTGCAGGGATCGTTTTATTACAGCGATCGAGCCAATCAACTGATCGACCAGAGCCGCAAAGAACTCAATCCTGATATTCGCAAACAACTGTTTACGGAATTACAAGCGCTATTGGGTCAGGATGTTCCTTTCATTCCCCTCTGGCAAAGCAAAGACTATCTGTTTGCTCAAAAATGGATTCAAGGAGCAAGTCTGCAAATCACTCAAAAAGTTCCCTTCTGGACTCTACAAAAATAAAATTATTGCTCCTGTCCTTGTATGAGAAGCTCGCGAAGCTGACCCAACAGACGGGAGGACAGGGCTTCCTAGATCATTTGCGGCTAATTTATGACTATACCGCAGATGACAAAAATAATTGAAGGAATATTTTAATGAGTTAAGGTCACAAAAGAGAGATGGAGCTAAGCGGATTCGAACCGCTGACCCCTTCAATGCCATTGAAGTGCGCTACCAACTGCGCTATAGCCCCTTAAGCATTTTTTATCATGCCTTGCGATCGTCAATCCGTCAAGTCATCGAATTTTGGATTTTAGATTTTGGATTTTGGGTTGCTTTACACGCTAGAGTTTTGGGTAATGCTACTTTCAACCTGATGCTATGGCTGAACCTCCTCAAGAGACTTTTGGATCTGATGCCTCCTCTCCTCAAGGAGACGAACAGATGGGTCAACTGATTCAGAAGCTGCGACGCAAAGAAGGCACCTGGGTGGAATGGGGACAGGCGTGCCAGATATTACAAAAAGCGGGATATAGCCCCCAAACCATTTTTGAAGATACGGGGTTTGAGCCAATTCAGCAAAATCAGGTGATCGTGGGTGCACAGGTGTATCAGAGTATTGTGGCCGCGGGAGCTGATGCGGCTACTCTGGCTCACTTTGAGCGGAAGGGCAGCGACGTGTTGTATGAATTGCGAATTCTCACCCATGCCGAACGGGCAGCGGTGGCTGAACTGGCCGTCCAAAAAGGCTTAGACATGGATGAGGCACGGGAGGTCGCCAAGGCTGTGAAGGAGCTATCCCGCTTGAGTCAGCCCCCCGTAGGATTTACGACTCACCCCGGTGACGCGATCGCCTATCAGATGTGGAAACTGGCGCAACAGAAGTCTGATTTGCAGGAGCGATCGCGCTTGATTGCCAAAGGCTTGCGGTTTGCCCACAGTGGTACGGCTCGCAACCAGATTGAGCAACTGCTCACCGACTTTAGCGTGACACCGACCAAGCCCGCTCCCCGCTTGCCCGTCTATCGCCTGGATGCGGAGGAACAACTACCGCGAGTGATTCCTGTCGTGGGCCAATTTCCTCTGACTTTAGAGGATCTTCAGGCCGTCCCCTTGATTGAGCCAACCGAACCGTTCGGTCTGGTGCAATTTGCCGGAGCCTGTGCCTGGGTTGCTGTACCCGGTTGGCAGGTGGTGCGTTTAGCCGAAGACCCGATCGCCCTGCTCAGTACCAGCAATGGTCTACCGACTTCCTTACCTGGCCCTCCGGAACCTGTACTGGTGATCATCGATCGGGCAGCACGCACCTGGGACGAGCACAGTTATTTTCTCACCGCTCACGACGGTCAACTGCAGTTGCAATGGTTTGCCGATACACCCGAAACTTCCCTTCTGGGGCGCTTAATTCTGGTCATGAAGCCGAAAAAAGTGCTGGATGAGGACTACACCAAAGATCCCTGGCAGATGGATGAATAGGCTACGAATGACAGTTTCAATCGCAACGGTAGCGCTGATAGGGAATACCAATTCGGTAATAGTGGGCTGGATCAATGAAACATTGATGAGTAGATCCTCCTCGATCCTGCAAAGTTAATTGATGGTGATAACCACTCCGCTTCAAACCGGGGCTGATAACCCAGAGATTGAGCGGAAAAGTCAGGGGATGCTCCAGACGGGATAGGGTTTGCCAGACCAACTCATAGCCCTGATTTTGCACCATCAGTGCGAAGTAAGTTTTTGGCGATCGCAAAGATGGGTTTCCCATTTCCTGGTGCAGTCCCAGAGCAAAACTCAGTCCCATGGCCACATCCTGATAATCGCTATAAGCCATCGTCACTAGAGTCGGCAGATGGGGTGCCACAGACCGCATATCCTGCGCAATTCGCTCTGGATTGTACGGCTTCTGAAACACCAGATTCGCACCTACACAGAGACTGCTGACCGTCCCCACTACCACCACCACCCAGATTGCCTGACGATTCATCAACGCGATCGCCCCCGAAAACCACCCCCTAATCCCTAATCCCCGATCCCTAATCCCCGATCTCTTCACAGGTTGCAGCAAACTCGCTCCCACCAACGCGATCAGAGCCGGAAAGTAAGTGAAGCTATAGCGGGGAATTGCCGTCAGGTCTTTGCCCAGGAAGTAAACGATCGCCAGAAACTGCAGCACTACTATGGCAATAAAGAGTAGCAACATCCAGGTGGCCAGATGGGTTTCCGGCAGTTGCCAGAGCCGCCGAATTCCCTGTACCACTCGTCTGCCCAGCCAGAGGCTGAAGACCACCATCAGCAGCACCGAAACCAGTGCAATCCACCAGGGTTGCTGTTCAACGGGCAAGGCAATCACCATCAACACCCAACTGATGGGAAGCTGGTACAGGGGGGCGATCGCATGGCTCCAATGAAACGCATAAGATTTCAACCAATCTGTTTCCGGGCGGCGCAGGTGGTTAAGAAAGGTAGGCAACCAGGGAAGGTAGGTCAGGCAAACCGTGGTAATGGCCAGGAGGGGGGGGAGAAGTTTTAAGTTTTGAGTTTTAAGTTCTAAGTTCTGAGGTTTGGAGTTTGGAGTTTGGAGTTTGGAGTTTGGATGGCGAGTGTTTTGTTTTCTGATCAATGTCCAGCAGGCGACTCCGAGGACAACGATTTGGGCGATAAAGGCAAGCAGGAAAAAATAATGGACATAGAAGCCGAGACTGTTGACGGCAATCCAGCCTAGCCAGATGGTAGGTCTGAAGGACTGGTGTTGTAAATCCAGCAGCAGATGGTATAAACCCAGGAGGGCCAGAATCACCAGGAGGATGGGCAGGGTGTAATGGCGGGCTTCCTGAGAGAGATAGACGGCAAAGGGAGAGACTGCCATGAGAGCAGCTCCCAGCAGTCCGGCTCTAGGGAAAAAGGCCACGCGGTTGAGCAGGTAGATCGCCGCGATCGCTCCAACGCCTCCCAGGGCAGGCAAGGCTCTCAGCTTCCAGACCCATGAGACAGGCCAACCATCGACCCAACTCATCCAGGTGTGCATCCAGCAGAAGAACAGGGGTGGATGAACGGATTGGGTAGTGACCGTGGCAACAATTTGGGGACAGGTGGTCTGGGGATTCAAACGGAAGAGTTGCTCAAAGGTGGCCAGGGGTAATGCCTGATTCAGGGGCACCTGATCATAGGTATGGCCCAGGCTGAAGAGGGCTGTAATCACTTCATCCATCCAGAGCGGTTTGAAGTCGAGATGCCAGAAGCGCAACCCACCTCCCAGCACCAAAATGCCAACCAGCAACCAACCCTGTCGAGATCCCTGCATTTCCTTTACAGTCCAAAATCGGAAGTCCAAAATCCAAGATAGTACGGTTTAACAGTCTTCCGAGACTACATCACTCAGATAGGAGGTTCTAAATTCTGCAGTGGCATCAGAGTTAATCTCATCGAGCGCCTTGACGATAAGAATATAAATTTACTTCGCTTGAATCTAAATTAAACCTTGTCCAAGTCCAGAATCGTAGTTTCTCTTATGGGAAAACTCCTGTTCTCTAGCTGGACTTGGTTTAAGTAAATCGCTGACTATAGCCTAGAGTTTTAAGAAGATGTTAACGAGAGTAGGATCTGTGTCAAAATCATCACCCATGCCGAAGCTTTCCCTATGCTATGAATTGGTGCGTGAACAATCCATATTTGACCAGTCAAGATCAAGGGTGCTTTGAACGTGGTCGAGTCCCATATTCTCACCGTTTGGTCAACGCTGCCATTGACTAAAACGTTGCCGTCTTTAGTCAATGCGACAGATAAGACTGTATCTGTATGACCCAACAACGTGCGTTTGAGCTTGTCAAAGTCAGGTCTTGAGTCACATTTCCAGATCCGAATCGTATTTCTGCACTGCCACTGGCTAGAGTCTTACCATCTGCACTGACTGCGATCGCATAAATGATGCTATCGTGTACGAGGGAAGCTAGCTTTGAAAAAGGTATCTAAAAATGATTTTTTATGTAAATCCCATCTGGGTATGGAGTTGCTTACTCCAGCGCCAGCCATCCACTTGCCATCAGAACTGACTACGACGGACAGAACAATATCAGGCTGTGCCCAGGTATAAAGTGCATTCCCTGTCCTTAAATCCCAAAGCACAATGGTTCTATCGTCACTACCACTGATAACCGTTTGACCATCAGGACTAATCGCGATCGAATTGACCAGGCTCGTGTGATGTTTGAGGGTATGGACTTTATCCAGGCTCCCTCACTATCACTGGGTGACGGTGTTGAATCATCAGTGGGGAATAAGTCAGAGTTTTGCAGGAATAATTTTCTTCTCTCCAGTTCCTCTTTAATCTTTGATATTTCAGATCCTGCTTCAAGGAGTAGGAATTCCCGTTTTAGTTTATCTTCACGCAAGAACGCTTCTAACTCCAATTCTAGAAGTTCTTGTATATATGCCTCCCGCCAGGAAATCTTGTCTTCCATACGGGCAAAGACCTGAGCATACGATTCTTTGGAACCGCGATCGAGCATTTTCGCAGCACCATAAAGTCCCAATCCAACGACACCACCGAAGACAGGCATTGGCCTTAACCCAAGGCCAAAAGTGCCAAATTGCCACGCTATTCCTACTCCGCCAAAAGTAGTATAAAACCCAGCGCCACAGAATGCTCCAACCCCAGCCGCACCTAAAGCTGCTGGATCTCTTTCGCTTAAGGCTAACAAGCACCAGAGATTGCAAAGCCTGTAACTGCTCCAGCACCAGCTAATATAGGCAATCCTAAAGCAGCACCTCCGAATGACCCGACTACTCCTATGGTTCCAACAGTATTGGAAATTGATGCTCCTGCTACCCCTCCTAAAACCGGGAGGATGGCTCTGTTTTCAAAATTCGGTGACATGTCACATAAAAAGTCTAATTTTTCTTGCTATCTCGATTTGCCTAAAATGCATCGCGTTCAGCTTGCGCTTTGATCAGCTCTTGATGCCTTACTTCCTCTAAGTTTGCTTTCAATCTGTCTGAAATAGCCTGGGTAACATCCTGTTTGCCTGGACTTGGGGACTTCCAAGAGTCAAGAACTGTTTTAAGCGCCAGACCCGTTACAGCACCAGCAGCAACCACAGGAGCCGCTCCAATTGCAATGGCACCAAAACCACCAGCTAAACCCATTCCTCCGATCATAGATGAAGCTACACCACCAACGACAGCACCTCCAGCAGCATAGGCAGCGGCTTCTATTGGCTTATTCCCGTCTGTTTCAGACATATTTTGTTTCTCTCAATAAATGTCTTGTGAGCTATTCCCTATCTCAACACCAGTGAGAGGAAAACAGGAAGCCTTTACAGAAGATTTGCTTGAGTTGGCATTGATTTCAGAGATGCCGAAGCGGCGCGATCGCTAACCCATAATTCCCACCAAGCCAGGTTCTTATAGGGGTTGAGATATTCCTGGCGATCGCTTTGGAGAAAGAATTTGAGAAAATAGAGCGGTAAGATTCAGCCAGCTACAAGAACGGTAAGCAACCGATGGTGAAGTGGGATAACAGCGTTTACAATACCCTGGCGTATTCAGTGACGGATGCCGCTCGGTATTTGCGTATCCCAGCGGTGACATTGCGATCCTGGCTAAAAGACCGTTCCCATACAACAAAAAATGGTCAGCAAGCCTTCGAGCCATTGAGCCAGCGACCTGATCCAGGATTACCCCAGCTTTCCTTTACCAATCTGGTAGAAGCTCATGTTCTGCGAATTATCCGAGAAACCCACCAAGTCAAACTGGATAAGGTTCGCAAAGCGCTGAATTACATGAGCCAGTAGTTTGACACGGCTCACCCGCTCGTTATGAAACATTTCCAAACAGATGAGGTTGACCTGTTTGTAGACGAGATGAATCGACTGGTGAATGTCTCCCGCTCTGGTCAGCTTGCGATGCGGGAAACGTTGAAATACCTGCTGACCAGGGTAGAGTGGAACGTCGATATTCTGTTTATACAGGATGTACAGCTAAAGTTATTCATTGGTAGATTGGCGAGATTCGTAAGCGTGTAAACGTGCTCTCAGACGAGCAATTTCCTGGCTCATGTCCAGCACCATACCAGCACCAATCCAGTTAACGCCCAGATCCCTTCTTAAGCGAAGAACTTGAGTCAGCCGAGTAACTTCTCTAGCATGAATTTGATCCTGTTCAGCTTCAATCACATTCAGATCGGCTAATCGTCTTATCAGCGTGACGGAAATGGCAGTCATGCTGGCTACCTGTTCTATCGTATAAAGCGGTTCTTCTGCAGTCAGGTCAGAGGAAGAGAGATCGATGATGTCGTCATTCATAAAGGTAATGTCCTTCAGATTGGCGTGGGGGTTAAAGGTTCGATTGGCACGAATGGTTTCATAACTGGTGCGTTCGATCTCACTCAGGTCAGTTGCTTTGGGAGCCACGATGTTGAGCTTGACCAGTTGATCGGTTCGTTGCCCTTTGGGGAGTTTCCAGCCTTTACCCCGCAGTCTTAAGACCTGACCTGATTTCACACCGGCAGGAATTTTCATTGTTACCGGGCCATCGGGAGTGGGGACTTGCAATTCCGTTCCCAAGACCGCTTCATCAGGAGTCAGATTGACTTCGCAAGTAATGTTATTGTTATCATCCAGTTTGAAGAAAGGATGGGGAGCCAAATCGATCGTCACATAGAGATCCCCATGCGCTTTGGTGAAGGGATTCATCCGTCCCTTCCCCTTGATGCGGATACGGCTCCCCGGTTTGGCTCCTGCTGGAACGCGCACTTTGAACGGTTTTTCGCCTTCCAGTTGCAACTGCTTCACTACCCCTTGAAAGGCTTCTGCCATCGTCAGCACGATCGCCGCTTCGGTATCGGGATGAGGGGCATAACTGTGGTAGACCGAGCGATAACCATCGTCAAACTCATCCGCTTCCTCTGGATAGCCATCCGTGGTGTAGTAGCGGTAAACCCGCCGACCCTGGCGATCGCCCTGTCCATAGCGATGCAGCAGTTCATCAATAAAATCATTGAGTTCATCAATAAAATCATTGAAGTTAGTGTACTGCCCAAAGTCCTGCCCAAAGTCCGTGGTCTGTCCTTGAGGGGGACGAGTTCCGGGTGGCGGCATTCCCTCTTGGGCATATTTCCAGTACTGGCCATACTGGTCATACTTTTTCCGGTTTTCTTCGTCCGATAAAACTTCGTAGGCTTCGTTGATTTCCTTAAATTTGGCTTCTGCTGTTTTGTCATCAGGATTCAGGTCAGGATGGTGTTTGCGGGCCAGTTTACGGTATGCCTTTTTGATCGCATCCTGGCTGGCGGTTTTATCTACTCCTAGAATGGCGTAGTAGTCTTTGAAATCCTGGGTCGTGGCCATAGGTGGAGATTGGGGATCAGGGATTAGGGGTTAGGGATTAGGAATCGGGGGTTCAGTAAATAGATGAATGGGGTTTGACATCCTCCCCGCGCTGAAGCGACGGGGATTCTCAGTCTGCCCACATCAAGCGGACTCCTGTTGGGTAGGCAAACAAGCAACTGCCTCATTGTGAGGTCTCACACTGCTTAGCGCTTGCCCATTCAGGTCGGCTTGCCCAGCCGCCAAAATATTTGCACTCGCATTTTTATCTCGGTCGTGTTCAGTTCCACAGTTGAGGCATAGCACTGACCGCACTGAGAGGTCTAGCTTGCCCCACCGATAACCACAACACGAACAGATCTGGGAGGTTGGTTCCCATCGGCTGATGGTTCTCACCTCACGGTCGTGGATCATATTGGACTTTGCTTCGCACATAGTTCTGATCTGCCGCCAACCCGCCCGACTAATTGACCTGGCTAATGTGCGGTTCTTCACCATGCCCGAAATATTCAAGTCCTCCAGCACCACCACACTGTTTTCTCGCACTAACCGACACGGGTATCACGGGCTTTCACCTTTTCCCCCGTACTCAATGTGGCAAGCGTTTCCAGCCCTAAATCTACGCCGACCCCTTGGTTTTTGGGTTCAACGGCAATCGGCTGAATCTCAACCACAAAGCTTATGAAATACCGACCTGCACAGTCTTTGATGACCGTAACCGAACTGGGTTCAGAGGGTAGCGGTCTAGACCACTTGGTTTTAATTTCTCCAATCTTCGCCAGATAGACCTTTGCCGCCTTGATGGAGAATCCACCCCTACAAAACCGTGCAGACTGCTGATTTAGCTTCTTCTTGAACTGAGGAAACCCAACCCGCCTCTGCCCTTTTCGCTTGCCTTGTCGATACTCAAAGAAGTTTTTGAAAGCGACTCCCAGGTCTCGAATGGACTGCTGTAACGGGATATTGCTAACTTCTGCCAGCCATTGCCGCCCTTCAGTTTTCTTCGCCTGGGTGATACAGATTTCTTGCAACTCGGCATTGCTTGGCCACTTCTCGCCTTTTGGCGTGGACTTGATCAATGCCAGCGCATCATTCCACACGACTCTGCAACAACCGAACAGTTTTGCTAGCTCGATTTGCTGATTAGTCGCAGGATAGATTCTGTACTGGTATCGCGCTTTCATGCTGATATCATAAGTTGGTCGCACCCTCAAATGCAATGAGTTATCGCCGCGAAAATCACAGCGTTTCAGACCTCAAGGCGCACCTGATATTTGTTGCTCGGCGTTTTCAGTCCTAACAGCCGAGGGATTGCGTGTTATTCAGCAGGCTTGCGAGAGTGTTGCTGAGAAAATGAACTTTAGGGTTTTGGAGTTTAACGGAGAGGCTAACCACGTTCACTTGCTGGTGGAATATCCTCCTAAGTTGTCTATCTCTCAGATGGTGAATGCGCTCAAGGGCGTTTCCAGCAGGAAATATGGGCAGGCTGGATTACCAAAACCCTACGGGAAGAACTCTCTTTGGACTCCAGCACACTTTTCAGCATCCGTTGGTGGGGCACCCCTTGAGATCTTGAAGCAGTATATTCGGGGGCAGGAAAAGCCGCCCTAGAAGGGCGGAGCTTGTATCCCATTGTTTTTGGTCATTAAAGAGATCTGCCACGTTTGAATTGGGCGATGCCGTTGTTGAGGGCGCTTTGCAGGGGAGAGGAGAAGGTGGCGATCAGTTCTTCGGCTTTGCGGTGGGTGCGATCGTCCTGCAGGGAGTGAGGGCAGCCTGGACGGCATCGTCTTACTGGCGGAGGGTTTCGTCATCAGTCAACTCCTGTTGCAGTTCACTCCGCAGGGCATTGATCACAGCATCTGCCGTACTTCCTTCATGCCGAATCCGACTGACGGTGTGTTCAATGAAGTGAACCCGAAGTTGTTTAAAGGCGTAGGGCATAGCAATCTCCTCTTGATTGTCTTGTAACCATTGTCATCCTCCAGAGCACCCTTTTTTATTCTATGTCCACAATTTGCCAGGGTTTATTGTCTTTCTTTCCCTATGGTTTAACCAGAACTGAATAGGCAATAAAAAAAGATCCCAAAATCGGGATCTTAAACGTCAGATGTGAGGGAATCTTGTGTGAACCTAAAACGAAAAAGTTGTCCGAATCAGCCCTACCAATTGGGTGTTATTAGCTGAATTGTGTTCTGGATTAAAAGTTACGAAAAGTCCAGGCGTAATCAAAATGTTGTCTGTAATTCGATGCCGATAGAATGCCTCTAGATGGATAGAGGTATCTTTATCCCGTCGTGCACGGACATCATTTCCTGCTGCTCGTGGTGGCATCCCAACACTGATGCCCGCCAAAGCCCCTTTGCTACCCAAATCTGGAAACGCTAATGATACAAGCCAATTCCAGATGGATGCATCGCGCCCCCGATTGATACCAGACCGTGCTTCTGCATTTGTATAACCAACCCAGCCAGAAATAATGAATTTAGGACTAAAGCGATAGCTAGCAACTGCACCATAGGTATTGGTTAAAGTCGCCACATTACCAAAGGGGCACTGGGCAAGTACACTTCCGGTACTTCCCGAAACATTGACATTAGAGCCAGGGAAATAGACATTAGCGTAATGCACTCCAAACCGGAAGTCTTTACTGAGATTAAAGGTTAACTGACTGAAGGCTCCATAATTGCCATCAAATAGACCGTTCTTCTCTGCCGGATTATTAGCATTGCGGGCACGATAAGCCACAGTCAATTCGATCGCATCGGTAAGCTTATGGGCCAGTCCAAACCCTGATCCTTCCACAATCCGGTAAATGGGGCTAAATCGAGCAAACCGAGAAACTGCACCCTGTCCATCACTTTCCAGTGGATTGAGTGAAGGGGCCAGGTTCTCAGTCCCATAGCCATTTGCGATTAACCATGCGGTTGTTTTTGAGCCAATTGGAAAACGATAGAACAAGTCATCAATCCCCACACTGCTGCCACTATCACCATCAAATGATAATCGGGTCATGTTGGTGCCTGTGACGATGCGATTGAATTCTGGTACATTGCGTCCTTGCAGTCGAACACGGAGTTGATCTTTACCAGTAAAGCTAGTGTTGAAGTTAAGGCGTGCTCGATAGGCAAAAATCGTTTCAGTAGGGTCATCTGATTGTCCGATCGCATCCCCAAATGTATCAGCGATCGTGAAAATGACCTCCCCTGCCAGTTTCGTTGTAGTGGAAAACTGTTGTTTTTCCAGGGTCACTGTACGGACTTCCAAGACATCAACCCGACCCCGCAGGGCTGACAGTTTCGCTGCAAACAGTTCTTAAAGCTTCTTGACCGTTTCCAGATCTTCCTTTCTGACAAAATCTGCAGTGGCAGCGGCGATCAACTCTTGAATCTTGTCCAGGCACGCATTCAGCCCAGCAGCAAATTCATAGCGGCTAAGGGCACGATTACCTCGAAAGGTCTTGTCAGGGTAACCGACAATGCAGCCATAACGCTCTACTAGAGAGCACAGTGCCTGAAATGCCCAGTCTGTAGGGTTGACATCCGTAAATTACGAAACAGAAGTCACTTGTTCTGTCGTGTTGCGGACCTCTGCGCTGTAACGATTTAACTGCTCCAAAGTAGAAAGCGCCGCCTTTTCTGCTGTTGGCCCCACTTGTTCTGCCTTCACTGTCTCAGGCACCCAAGCTACCAGCAATAGAGGAATTACCACCAATACTCCTCGAATTCGACTATTCACAATTATTCTTATTTAAATCATCCTCACAACCAGTTCCACAGTACTAAAGTCCCCTAGACGAATCTTGTTGACTTCTCTCAAATTGAAAAACTCAAGAATCCACCAGTACTTTGAGGCATCAGTTTCACCACCAATCCCCCTCATCCCCTAGCCTTTTCCCCAACTCTAGGAGAAGGGAAGCGACCGGTTTGAAATCCCTCTCCCAAACTTGGGAGAGGGATTTAGGGTGAGGGCCAAAAGTGGACAAATTTATGCCGAACAGTACTAGCCTGCTTTGACCAAGACAATAGCATTTAGGTGCATTAAAACACAATAGCTTTTGAGAATTAATCTTAATAAGATCTCAGGATTCCACTGCCAAAAAGCTATTGCGGCAATCAACCTACTGCTTGCTCCTGGCATCAATAGCGGCACTACCGGTAGCCATTTCTATAATCAGTTCTAAAGGATTTTTACAGTCAGCCCACTTTCAGTCGTTCATTAATACAATTTTTTTCATGTCAAAGGTATTGCAATATTTATTTACATTAAGTTACAATAAGTTGCATATTATTAAGCAAAAGGAAATAACGTCATGGTTCGTGGACAGGTGATGGAAGAGGGCGGACGCGCCAATGTTTATGCAGTTGAACCCAAGATGTATGTGGATGACACTCAAAAGTTTGGCTTCAACGAATACGCGGAAAAGCTGAATGGACGGCTGGCAATGATTGGCTTCGTAGCTGTCTTGATTCTGGAAGCTGTGACCGGACATGGTGTCATTGGTTGGCTTACAAGTCTGTAAGGTCTTTCCGGCGTAGGTAGTTTGTAACTCGGTAAACCTGATGTTTTTGGAAGAAACCTAACATGAAAACTGATTTCGACTTTCCCAATAAATATCTGATTGGTCCTGTTGTATTCAGACCTGACTTTAACGCTTAGTCTGAAGTCATCAGTGCAAACCAGGGCATGGTCACTTTTTTTTACTGCAGGTCAGGAAGATAAAGTGTTCGGTTTCAACGCGGAAGCGGGTCGCTTCTTTACCAACTTGCTGCTGGCTGTAGGTGTAGCCGGAGTTCTGTGGGCATTGTTGTTTAACAGCCTGGTATAGGTGATTGACAGTCCCAGCTACTTATCTTAAGATTTCACTGAAGTCCCAGTTGGCTCTCCTTCTGGGACTTCTATTTGTGTGAATGAAAGTTATATGGACGAAAAAGCAATCGCGCTGAAGGATTGGCACTCTTTAATAAAATTAAGATTAAGCTGTCGAGTACACTGCATTTGCACTTTTCCTCAACAGGATGCAAAGTGATAGAGTGTCGAACAAAAGCTGATGAAGATTTTAATTGCTGTAGACATTACTGAGACAGGCCATCCAACGCTGGAACAGGCGTTACGTCTGCTGAATTTACAAACCGCAACGGTGCTGTTGCTCTCTGTTGAACAACCCGTGGTGACTCCTCCTACCTCTGATATGCCAGGTTTTTTTAGCGAATCACCGGAACTGTCCTGGCAAAACGAAGTTGAAATGGCAAACCTGGAGGAGGAGCGGGCGAAGACAGCCCTGGATTGGGCAGAGCGAGTCTGTCAACAAGCGGGTATTCAGTTTGTGGTTCCCCGCCTAGAAATTGGAGATCCGAAACACGTCATTTGTGAGGTTGCCAAGCAGGAAGCCGTTGATGTGATCGTGGTTGGCTCCCATCACAAAGGGATGGTCGAACGGATACTGATGGGCAGTATCAGCGATTATGTGGTGCATCATGCAGAGTGTCCCGTGCTGGTTGTCCACTAGAACTTTGCCGAGATCGCGGGTGGAGGAATTGGACGGTTGATCAGTAACATGGCATGATGAGGGACGTTGCCAGGTAATTCAACTCGGCTCCGGGTGTTCATTCAAAGGTGTTCATTCAAAGAAGATCTAGATGTTTTGCTCTCCCGCTATGCGATCTCTCGACAATCACGGATTCCTGGCTCAAACTCAACCCGCCCAGGCTGCTCCTACTTTAGTCAATCTTTCTGGGCAACACCTGATTTATATTGGTGTGGGGTTAATGGCGATCGCGATTGTGATTGTACTGGGGTTACTGAATCGCCGTTTGGATGCGGCTTTACTGTTCGCCTTATTAATCAGTGCGATCATTGTCGTACTGGTATTAGTTGCTTGATGGATATCCATGGCAATACAGTCTATTATCACGATCGCTTACGCAATTTATACCCAACTATTTGCGATCAGGTTCAAGAATAAACCACAACGGGAACTCGCTTATAAGCTGGAGTGCCGCATCGTATATCGGTTTTAGCCTTAAAAATGACATTCACTTCTGGATAAAACATCAAAGCAGATCCTGACCGCACAGCCCCATAAATAATTTCCACATTCTCCAATTTGCCTGCGTCTCCCTGCACCGTAACTCGATCGTGTTCCCGAAAACCAACTTTTTCAGCATCTGTACGATTCAGCAGAATGCAACGATGATGCGGCATTCCCCGATACTTGTCACCTATTTTGTAAACGACGGTGTTGTGCTGAGAATAGCTGCGCCCCGTGATCAACGCCAGTACCAGACTGGTGGCTGATTCGGGAATGCCAAACTCCTGGGGACTGGGTAAGCTGAGGCTCGGCAGCGGTGTGGTGAACATCATTGCTTTCCCGAACGGCGTTTTGAATTGGGGTTCAGTAATAATCCGTCCGGAGATGGTGAATTCTTCTTGGGTGTCGTCGATCGTGGCGATTTTTTCATAACCAGGAATCGTTTTAGCAATCAACTGCCTCACATAGCGGGTGTCCTGGAGTTTGCGCCAATCCACCGGATAGTCTCCCAGCAGGCGATAGGCCAGCTCGGTCAAAAACTCCACCTCGGAGATTAGCTCACCCTGCTTCGGGTGGGTCTGTCCCTCGTCATTCAGTCGCACAAAGTTGTTGCCCGATTCCACCGTCGTTTTGTGCGGATTTTCAAACCGATTCAGCACCGGAATGATGATCGTATTCGTTTTTGCCAAACCATGAAAATGGCCCGTGTTGGGTTTATTGACGCTCATCCCGCTAACGCTTCGCGTATAGCAGGAGATTCCCCGTTCAC
>NZ_JBRAGO010000019.1:0-51483 GCF_052746595.1 Leptodesmis sp. | reverse complement strand
TCTCAGATTAGCACTGACACCACCACCTCGCGTCAGCAGGTGGTCTGAGCTTCATAACCTACGCTCAGGCAAATTTGAAATATCGGGAGGCCAGAGCACAGGCAGAGCATGCTCGCTCTGTGCTGGATCAGGCGTTGAGTACTTCAGAGCCAGAGAAAACCGTAGAGCCAAAAACCTCTAACAAATAGAGCCATTAGTAGTAAGAGCGTAAGCAGACTGCCCATTAAATAAAAGGGTTTTTGAAAAGTATCTGGCGGTTAAAACTGCGACTACACTCACCAAATCTGCCGACGCAGACTCAATACAATCAAGGTTTTCAGTAACCTGCGTCGGCAGATTTTCTCCGCATAGCCGCGACTTCAGCCGCTGGAGTGATCAACGAATACTAATCCAGGTAGCCCATCAATACCGCGGGTTCAGGATCATCCTCGTTGGGGGCAATAGGACGATTGCCAGGGAGCATGGAGGCTTCCAGCAGTTCGTGCGGACTTGCCATAATCGGCCGATGGCCAGGTAGCATAGCACCCTCTACAGCCCTAAATCCACTGTCAAAAATAGGACGATCGCCCGGCAGCATATCCAGCACTCTCAAGCTACTGGCTTCAATGGGACGACCATTCAAATAGGAACCAGCTAGCACTAAATGACTGACTGCTATCGGGCGCACCCCTGCTACAGAAATGGTTTCTGCAACCTCAATTTCACTGGGCATCACAGGCCGATCCCCAACCATTGCAACAGGTTGGCGCAGGGCGATCGAAGATTGTTCCGAACCCCCTTCTTGAACAGGTCGAGTTGTGATTTGAACCACGTTGTCTGTGCTCATAGAATCTCCATCGTTTGTGTTAGCACTGTCCGGCTTGACCGTCTGCTCCTCAACCACTTTGCTGACTTCTGATGCAGCTTTGGTAGAGCGGGAAGAACGCGCTTTTTGACCAGAGGATTTAGATAAGTCTTCAGTTGCCTTCGCCGTATTATCAGCAGTCATGGCGGATAGCTCCTTAAGCAATTTGTTAACGCTAGGAATACACCTGATTTCTTACCAGCTTTGTCTATATAAGCCCGTTGCTGATTAAGCTTGATTGCTCCAAACGGGTAAGCTAGGTTTTCCAACGATATCTGTAAAACTTAATTAATAATTATAGATGGAAGTAGCAACAGAAAATCCTCAGGTTCATCGGGAAAAGCTGTAGCCCTTATTGAGTCAACTAATCAATGAAAGGGAGCACAGATCCCTCCGTACTCCCACGTTTACAGTTCTAAACTCGAGCTGCAATTTTAGCTTCTTTTGCCGCTAGACGTTCATAGGTAGCCCGCATCTTTAAGCCCGTTAGCACCTGGAACAGACCCGTACCGTTGTTAGAACCTGGATAATCCCGATGCTGCAACAGCAACTCAGTTAATTCACCGTTATACTTGGCGGACGTATTGCTCAGGTGTTGTTCGATGTAAATCACTTCTTCCAGGCGATCAAACTGGCCATCGACCTCCAGCACAGAAACTCCATGCCCATAGTAGGTATCGGGACCGTAGTGCATCCGAATTCCAGGATAAGAACAGGTGAGTTTGCGGCCACAGGGGATCCAGTCGATTGTCGAACCTTCATCAAACAGGTAAGCGGGTTCAAATCCTTCTACCCCATCCCGCTGAATCATTTGTACACGCAGGACTTTGCGCTCCTGATCGTTTTGAATCAGCTTCGTCGGTAATACTTGAATGACCACATCCGCAAATTCTTTTTGAGGGTCAATATAAGCCTCAAAATCCGGACGACGGGAGTTAATGGCTGCCAACACATCTTCATAGGTGTGGCCCCGTTCTGACATATCCCGCTGGATCTTCCAGGCGATTTTCACTTCATCGCTAATATCTAGGTAGACACTGAAGTCGAGCAATCCCCGAACCCGCTCATCATAGAGGGGATGCAGTCCTTCAATCACAACGATGTGATTAGGTTCCACAAGCTCCGGCGGATCGATCGTGCCAGTCTCATGATTGTAGATGGGCTTGTTAATTGTTTCGCCGCTCTTCAGGGCTTTGATCTGCTCATACATCAGATCAAAGTTATTGGCTTTGGGATTGAGCGCGGTAATGCCTGTTTCCTTCCGTTGCTTCCGATCCAGACAGTGGTAGTCATCCAAGCAAATGACGGTGACAAAGTCTTCTCCAAATAAATCTGTTAATCGGCGCAGGAAGGTGGACTTGCCGCACCCAGAATCTCCGGCAACGCCAATTAAAACCACACGGTCTGGCTTACTGGTCATAATTTTCCTCTAACGAAAGGGTTGCTCAATCACTAGGTTGACGAAAAAATTTTTCACCTTTGGGCTAACTGGATTTGCTTGGAGTGGCAATGCACTAGCGAAACCAAGTGTTGAGTTGCCGGAAATGACACTTAACACTATGACGACTAACCCTCAGCAGTAGCGCAAAAAATTGCGCTAAAAATCAAGAAAAGATTTTGCAGCTTATAACAGCAGAGCTGATCTGACTCGCTGGCAGCGCAAAGTCTTTTACATAAGTATTTAATACTACCGTTATAGTGATCTTACCAAAAGGGGATCATCGCTACAAGCTAGAGGCTAAGGAAATTTATGAGAGGTTTGATATCCAACAATTGAAGTTTTCTAAAGTTTTCTGGAAAATTGTAGCGATCGCTCGCTGCACATTCCCTTTGATCCCTCCATTTCCTACATTTACCTACATTTAAGTTTAGTAGTTCTATTCTAAATTGCTTTTGCATCTAGCTCCTTTAGGATAAAGGTATGCTGGGTAATTGGTCAAATAGGGCACATTACCGCACAATAATTAAGTTAGGTTAGGTTTTCAGCGGAGTATTAGACAACATGGACAATCCAAGCGCATCCAGCGCAACGGCCAACACAGGCTCTGGAAGCCGTTTGTTTCGATTTGAGGTCGTTGGGCTACGCCAGAGTCCGGCAACGGATGGGATGACTTACCCGATTCGGAACAGTGGCCATACCTTCATTACCGTTCCCTACGAGCGTATGAGCGATACCTTCCAGCGCATCACTCGGATGGGCGGCAAAATTGTCAATATTGAGCCTGTCGATGTTCTGCAAAGTAAGAATGGAAACGTTCCTCCAGAACAGAAATCAACCTCGAAAGCCTCGCAAACTGTACACAACAGTACACCAGCAACCGAGAGTAAGCCCATGACTCAAGCGAAAGCGGCGGCTACGGATATTCCCATTAACATTTACCGTCCCACCGCGCCTTTTATTGGCAAGTGCATTTCTAACGAACCTCTGGTCAAAGAAGGTGGGATTGGCATCTGTCAGCACATCAAGTTCGACATTTCCGGCAGCAATCTGCGTTATCTGGAAGGTCAGAGTATTGGCATTATTCCCCCTGGATTGGATAAAAATGGCAAGCCTGAGAAACTCCGTCTCTACTCCATTGGTTCCACTCGCCACGGCGATGATCTGGATGATAAAACCGTTTCCTTGTGTGTGCGACAACTGGAGTACAAGCATCCCGAAACTGGGGAGACGGTCTACGGGGTCTGCTCAACCTATCTCTGCAACCTGAAACCGGGTGATGAAGTTAAGATTACAGGGCCAACGGGCAAAGAAATGTTGTTACCAGAAGATCCGGATGCCAAAATCATTATGATGGCGACTGGAACTGGAATTGCTCCTTTCCGGGCCTACCTGTGGCGGATGTTTAAAGATGGAGAACGGGCCATCAATCATGACTATCAATTTAAAGGGTTAGCCTGGTTGATCTTTGGCGTTACCACCACGTCTAATATCCTATACAAGGAAGAACTGGAAGAAATGCAGCAAAAATATCCCGATAACTTCCGTCTCACCTATGCCATCAGTCGGGAACAAAAGAATCCCGAAGGAGGCCGGATGTACATTCAACACCGGGTTGCAGAACACGCCAAAGAGCTATGGAACCTCCTGAAAGAGGAGAAAACCCATGCTTACATTTGTGGCCTCAAAGGTATGGAAGATGGCATTGATGCAGCTTTTTCAACTGTGGCAGCAGCAGAAGGTATCGAGTGGAAAGAATATCAGCGCCAGTTGAAGCGAGCAGGCCGCTGGCACGTTGAAACTTACTAGAGATCCCTAGAGTTGCTCTAGAGCGGGAAACCGGGTTTCTCAGAAGAAACCCAGTTTTTGAATGTTTAACAGACGATCGCAGGTTTCCGTTCTGTAACTAAGACTCCCGGTTCCCGCTGAATCGGTACGATGCTGAGAATGTCAGTCTGAGAGCAATATTTGAGGTCTTCGTAACATTCCAGCCGGAGCAGTCGCTTCCCATGACTGGCGTGACAAAACAACTCCAGCAGCCGATCCTGCCACTGGCGGTAGAGGCTAATCGCCCCAATCACCTCATCATTGGCTGCCAATTCTTCTAGGGAACATCCCAGGGCCTGCAACAATCCCTCTGCGATCGCACCAGCACAGACCGTATCTTCCAACGAGAAGTCGCCTTCCCATCCCGATCCAACAATCCATACGGTTTCAGGCTTTAAGTCCAGGACATACTCTACAACTGCTCGGCGATTAGTTAAAGCAGCAGCAATCACTGTAGGCGCGGCCTGCACCCGTTGCAAGGCGCGAGTTCCATTGGTGGTGCTGATGAAGAGACGACGACCGCCTACACGATCGGGAGTGCATTCCAGGGGAGAGTTCCCAAAATCAAAGCCATCGACCGTGGCCCCGCCTCGCTCACCAGCCCGGATTCGCTTATCAGGCAACCAGTTTTCGCTCACTTGCAGCAGTTTATCGAGGTCACTGAAGACTTGCACGGCTTCTGCCCCTGCCGATAGAGCCGTGACCATTGTGCTGGTAGCTCGCAATACATCGACGGCGATCGCGCAATCGGCTGCAGTGGTAGTCGGGGTTTGTTCAGGGGTATGGAAAATCGATAGCTTCATAGATGGGAGGTTACTCGTACTGCGTGGTTTCAACTTTATGACAAATTGTGTATCACTGAGTATGAGTCTAGCGGCTGAACCAAAGCCGCAATTTAAGGAGTCGACCAGGATACAATGCCGCCAGACTATCTGTTTTAGCAGCTTGGTAGGGGCATTTTAAGCAAAGGCTTGGTTGTATCAATTTTTGCCTTCTTCTTTGTAGGGTTTTCTCTATAAACTGCGAGCTTAGATTGCTTCCCTTTCCATTCCTTCCTACAATAAACCAATCTGCAGCCATTTAGATGGACTGTTTCTCTGCATGGAGGAATCATGAGCAATCGCCCAATCATTCTTGGCATTGTGGGAGACAGTGCCGCTGGTAAAACTACCTTGACGAAGGGGATTGCTTAGGTGCTGGGGCCGGAAAATGTCACCGTAATTTGCACCGATGATTACCACCGCTACGATCGCAAGCAGCGGGCTGAGCTTGGCATCACCGCGCTGCATCCAGACTGTAATTATCTGGACATCATGCAGCAGCATTTGGCCCTTCTCAGCAGCGGGCAACCCATCTTGAAACCCATTTACAACCACTCAACAGGCACGTTTGACCCACCAGAGTACATCAAACCCAACAAGTTTGTGATTGTCGAGGGCTTGCTGGGCTACTCTACCCGTGGGGCACGGGACTGTTACGACGTGAAAGTTTACTTGGCTCCTCCAGAAGACCTACGGGCGAAATGGAAAATCAAACGGGACACCCGGAAGCGTGGCTATACCGAAGAGCAAGTGCTCGCAGAAATGCGGAAGCGGGAACCGGATTCTGAACAATTTATCCGTCCCCAGCGCCAATGGTCTGACATTGTGGTGAAGTTTTATCCACCTCAAGAAGCCCCGAATGAGCGCAGCGCCCATTTAAACGTCCGGTTGGTACTCAGACCCAATATTCCTCACCCCGACCTGACCAAGGTTGTCAGTTGCGATGCCACGGCCTACTCCAAGACGACCATTCGCTTAGGACTTGATCGCGACATGGGCAAACCCGTAGATGTGCTGGAGGTGGATGGCCACGCTACGGAAGACCAGGTGATGGAACTGGAGCATTTCATTTGCGGCGATATTCCCCATTTGTTGTCGTTTTGCGATCGGGAAATGAACCCGGAACTGGGCAAAGTTGTGGGAACCACCGGAGAAATGCTGCAAAGCTACCCGCTGGCAATTACCCAACTGCTGGTGGCCTACCACATGCTGAAGGCGATCGAGGGGTCGCTTTAATGGAAAACGGAGAGGGCGGGATTCGAACCCGCGAGGCTCATCACCTGCTCGATTTCAAGTCGAGTGCATTCGACCACTCTGCCACCTCTCCAGAAGTGACTGTTTTAGTTTAACCTGTCTCGATCGCTCCGTACATGATTCAGCATTTACTCAGCCATGACCCATTTTTTAGTGTTGCGCAACAGTCGCTAGGGTGATTTTAATCGCTTCTGCAATGCAGCCCGGTTTTGTTGGGCTTTGGTATCGTCTGGGTTAATTTCCAAAACTTTGTCAAAGCAGACAATCGCGGCTTCCAAACGGCCCAGCTTAGCCAGTACACCACCCCGATTATTCCAGGCTCGATGATCACCAGGACGAATGACCAGCGCTTTGTCATAGCTGGCCACCGCCTCTTCCAAACGGTTCAGGTTCCTTAAAGCAACGCCTCGGTTAAACCAGGACTCGTAAGAGTCGGGGTTCAGTTCCAAAACGCGGTCATAGCTGGCGATCGCGGCTTCAAAGTTGCCCGATTTTATCTGCACACCAGCCTGACCATACCAGGCTTCCCAGGAGGCAGGATCCAGTTCCAGCGCTTTCTGGTAAGCTATTAATGCTTCCGGCTGGCGATTCAGATACTTCAAACTGTGAGCCTGTTGTAACCAGACTGCGGCATCCTGGGGTTGCAGTTCCAGGGCTTTCTGATAGCTGGAGACAGCCGCTTCGTGATCCCCTAAAGCTTGCAAAGCATCGCCACGTCCAACATAGGCAGCTTGGTAGTCTGGTTGTAATTCCAGGGCCTGAGTAAAATGCTTAATGGCTCCTTCGTAGCGGCCTGTAGCCCTTAAGGCTTGTCCCTGATAATACCAAACTTCGGCACACTGAGATCGCAGTTGCAAACAGTGATTAAACGATGCGATCGCCGCTTCTGCCTGACCTGTGGCGTAAAGGGCGTATGCCTGGTAATACCAGGCATCAAAACAATCTGGTTGGGTCTCTAGAGCAGGCTGAAAATGAGTAATTGCCGCCTCGTACTGCCCTAGTGCATAGTACGCCAGTGCCAGACTGTAATGACCGTTGGGAAAATCGGGCTGCAGGTCTAATGCTTTTTGGAAACCTGCGATCGCCACTTCGTACTGCTCCATGGCATAGGCTGCCGATGCCAGACCGTAGTGAGTCAAGGGATCATCGGCTTGTAGGGCGATCGCCTGTTCAAAGCAGGAAAGAGCATCGGCGTAGTGTTGCAGATTCAGTAATGTATAGCCTTTTTCATTCCAGGCGGCGACATGATCGGGTTGCAACTCCAGCACCTGATCAAACTGTGCGATCGCCGCTTCAAAGTTTTCCTGCTGACTCAACTCCAACGCCTGTTGAAAAATTGTTTCCACCCTGGTCGCCTCACGATAAACGATCTGACTCATAAGAGCACTCTTTGTATTTTTGCTCGAATGTTCTGCTGGCAATCTCAATTTGAGATCTTGCAACTAAGGATACCCGGATGAATTGAAAGGACTACAGGGGAATAATTTATCGATTTGGGATTTGGGGAAGCTGAGAGTAAAGAGTTGAAAGTGAAGAGTAAAACGTTTTAAGTTTTAAGTTCTGAGTTTAGAACGATCCCCTCCCCCACCTCTTCACCCCCTCCCTCCCCTCCCCCACCTGCCCCCACCTCTCACCCCTTACTGTAGACTTGAAGAGTCTTCCCGGTTCAATTGGATGCAGTCTCATGACTATCTCACCCGTTGTTGCTCCTGATTCCGCTTTTCTGTCTTCCCTGGTTGAGTTAGCAAAAAGAACTCGTGCCAGTGCACTGCACCTGGGAAGGACACCGACAGAGATGAGAAATCAGGCGTTGGAGGCGATCGCCCAGTCTCTGGAAGCCGCTGCACCGGAAATTCTGGCAGCCAATCAGGCGGATTGTCAGACTGCCCAGGAAGAGGGGTTAGCCAGTGCGTTGTATGCCCGGTTGAAACTGGATGAGACAAAGTTACGAGGGGCAATCGCAGGAGTGCGGGATGTCGGCAGGTTGCCAGATCCGATCGGAGCAGTGCAAATTCATCGAGAACTGGATACCGGATTGGTGCTGAAGCGAGTCACCTGTCCTCTAGGCGTGCTAGGCGTAATTTTTGAAGCGCGGCCCGATGCAGTAGTGCAAATTTCCAGCTTGGCGATTAAGTCGGGCAATGGAGTGATTTTGAAGGGCGGCAAAGAGGCCATTCGCTCCTGTGAGGCATTGGTGAAAGCCATTCGTCAGGGACTGGAGCAGGCCGGATTAGATCCGGAGGTGGTGCAACTGCTGACCACTCGTGAGGAAACGCTGGAATTGCTCAAGTTGGATACTTATGTGGATTTGATCATTCCCCGTGGCTCCAATTCCTTTGTCCGATTTGTTCAGGAAAATACTCGCATTCCGGTGTTGGGACACGCCGACGGCATCTGTCATTTATATATAGATAAAGCCGCTGATATTCCCCAAGCGATCGCCCTGACGATCGACTCCAAAACCCAGTATCCCGCTGCCTGCAACGCGATTGAAACCTTACTGGTGCATCAGGCGATCGCCAAAGATTTTCTCTCGCAGGCAATTGTCCCTTTGCAGGAGAAAGCCGTGGAGTTGCGAGGCGATGCCCGTACCCTGGAAATTCTCCCGATTCAACCGGCCACGGAGGCAGATTGGTCAACCGAGTATAGCGATCTGATTCTGGCGATCAAGATTGTCGATTCTTTGGAAGACGCGATCGCTCACATCAACACATATGGATCACGGCATACAGAGGCGATCGTCACCAAAGATGAGCAGGCCGCTGCAACCTTCATGGCTCAAGTGGATGCGGCTGGTGTGTACCATAACTGCTCCACCCGATTTGCCGATGGCTTCCGCTATGGTTTTGGCGCAGAAGTCGGCATCAGTACCCAAAAAATGCCTCCCCGTGGCCCCGTGGGGTTAGAAGGATTAGTCACTTACAAATATCAATTAGTCGGTAATGGCCACATGGCTGCCACCTACTCCGGTTCCAACGCCAAACCCTTTACTCACCAGGATCTGTAATGGAGGTTTTATGTCTCTCATGGTTAAAGACCTGGAGAAATTGCAACAACAAGCTCCTGACTATCGTATGGAATTAGTCAATGGGGAAATCATTGTGATGAGTCCATCAGGCTATGAGTCAGATGAAGTAGCTACTTGACTATCAGCAAAACTGTTTAACTGGGTTGACGATCATCGCTTAGGTCAGGTAGCAGGATCTGGGGCGAGATCAGGAGTGAACTACCTGACCCCTGATCCCTAATCCCCAATCCCCAACCCCCCACCGGGCTGTTAGAATCCAAGAATCTTTTTTTGATTCCTGACTCCCTATGAGCGACACGGTTCTCAACGTCAAAGACCTACAAGTTCAATTCACCACTGATGGACAAATTGTTAAAGCCGTTGATGGAGTTTCCTTTGAAGTCAAACGTGGGCAGACGCTGGGGATTGTTGGGGAATCGGGATCTGGAAAATCGGTTACGTCCTTGGCAGTAATGGGATTGGTGCCACCTCCAGGAGCCATTACAGGGGGACAAATCCTGTTTCAGGGGCGACAGGATCAGATCGAACCTGTGGATCTGGCTCAGTTACCTACTCGCCGTTTGGAAGATTACCGGGGGGGAGAAATTTCGATGATCTTCCAGGAACCCATGACTTCTCTCAATCCGGTCTATACCATTGGGTTCCAGTTAGTCGAGGCAATTTGTCTTCACAAACGACTCTCCAAAGCTGATGCGGAAAAAGAAGCGATCGCCCGCCTACAGGAAGTGCGCCTGTTGCCCAACAATGACCAACTACACCAACAATTTAATGGAGATCAGCGCGAGATCGATCGCCACAAAAACGCTTTTCTCAACCGCTATCCCCATGAGTTATCCGGCGGTCAGATGCAGCGGGTGATGATTGCGATGGCGATTTCCTGCGATCCAGCTCTGCTGATTGCTGATGAACCTACCACGGCTCTGGATGTGACGGTACAGGCGACAATTTTGGACTTACTGCGGGACTTGCGCGATCGGCGGGGCATGTCGATCATGTTCATTACTCACGACCTGGGGATCATTGCCGAAATTGCCGACCATGTGGCCGTTATGTATGCTGGCAAAATTGTCGAAGCTGGCCCGGTCTGGCAGATTTTTTCTAATCCCCAGCATCCCTATACCAAAGGGCTACTGACCTGCCGCCCGCAACTCAATCAGCGATTGCGAAAGTTACCGACGGTGGCCGATTTTATGCAGGTGTCCAAGGGACCGGATGGAGAACTGGTGATTCAGGAGCGGGCCAGGGACATTAATCAGGCGATCGCAAGTGAGGAAGTCAGTCCTGAAGAATTGCAGCAGCGGTTAACGGATTTGGAGAAAAAAGCACCCCTGCTATCGGTGCAAAACCTGCGCGTGGGATTTCCGATTCGTAACATTTTTGGCCGCACAAAACGCTATTTCATGGCCGTTAATGATGTCAGTTTCGAGGTTTATCCCGGTGAAACCCTGGGTCTGGTGGGTGAGTCCGGCTGTGGTAAATCGACGCTGGCGCGGGCGATTCTGCAACTAATTAAGCCGATGGATGGACAGGTAATGTTTGACGGGCAGGATATTACCAAACTGGAGCCTGATCAGTTGCGTCGGATGCGGCAGGATATGCAGATTGTGTTCCAGAATCCTTTCAGTTCTCTGGATGCCCGGATGACGGTGGGAGCTGCGATCATGGAGCCGATGCGAATTCACCACAAGCCCAACGATCGCACTCAACAACGCCAGCGAGCCGCCTACTTACTGGAACGGGTAGGACTGACGGCTGAGGCGATTAATCGCTATCCCCACGAGTTTTCCGGCGGTCAACGACAGCGCATTTGTATCGCCCGTGCGCTCGCCTTACAACCCAAGTTCATTATTTGCGATGAATCGGTATCGGCTCTGGATGTATCGGTTCAGGCTCAGGTGCTGAATCTTTTAAAGGAACTGCAAGCGGAATTTGATCTCACCTACATTTTCATCTCTCACGATTTAAGTGTCGTGAAATTCATGAGCGATCGCATTATCGTTATGAATCGGGGGCGTATTGAGGAAATTGGCTCTGCTGAAAGCATTTATCGCCATCCCCAGCAGGAATACACTCGTCAGTTGATTTCAGCCATTCCCGTGGGCACGCTCGAGCGCATCCGGGAACGCCAGGCCCAAAGAGGCATTTCTTTGGGATAAAGTAAATAGGTAAACAGTTCTAGCAAGGCCTATTCTTCAAGGCTCAAGTTCTTACTTACGCTCAGAGTACAATCTCCTTTAGTAATGCAAATGGAATAAACCGTTCCCTTATGCAGAAACCTCGTTTCTTCCACTTCTTTCAGCATCTCAGCCTTGCTGTTATTAAAGAAGTTATTGTCTGCTCAGGGAAACAAAGGTTACCTGGATTGGCAGCAGAGATTGCCTTTAATTCCATGATGGCAATGTTTCCGGCGATTGTCGCGATGCTGACAATCATTGGCATGGTCGGATCTTCTGAGCGGGTGTTTAAGGAATTGATGGCTCAACTAAGCCGGATCGCCCCGGTAGAGGTTTTGCACTTGATCAATAATTTTGTGACTGCCATCAGTCCGGCCAGCAATCGGGGGTTACTCTCCATTAGCTTTGTAGCCGCCATCTGGATTGCCTCTGGAGCTATTAGCTCGACTATGATTGCGCTAGATCACATTCATCAAATCCCGCATCAATATGTCCGGCCCTTCTGGAAGACGAAACTGGTCTCGCTAGTGCTGACCATTGGCACAATTCTGCTCCTGGCCATCGCATCCGTAACGTTTTTTGTCGGTGATCTGATTGTGAAAGCCCTGATTGTGCACAGCGATCAGATTGTTGAGACGATTTCGAAACGCCCTAATAATCTGACTCCCCAATTACTCACAGCCTGGTACCGCTTGAGTATGCCGATTGCCCTGCTGATGGTAGCGTTGGCGTTTGCCTTCATCTACCGCTTTGGCCCCAGCCGCTGGCGCAGAGGCACGCCTATTCTGCCAGGAGCAATTCTGGCAACCGTATTTTGGGCCATTTTTTCCACGGGCTTTCGGCTCTATGTCTCTAACTTTGGCAATTTCAACCGGATTTATGGAGCCGTAGGAGCCATTATTGTGCTGCTGATCTGGCTGCAATCCAGTGCTTTGATGATGTTGATTGGGGCGCAACTGAATTACACGGTTGGCAAAACGATTTATCAAAAGCAGCGATCGCTAGCGGATACTGCTCAATACGACCAGCAGAATACACGCAAAAATCAGTATCCACAAGACTATTCCCGGCATAAATCCCAGTAAGCCAATTCCCCGTAACAGCCAGAGGGCGATCGTCAGGGCCAGCACACCTAAAAAAATTCGAGTCGTCAGCTTCAATCGTTGCATCATCGCTTACTGCTACTCCGCAAACCGCCAATAATGCCTCCTCCCAACGCCAGCAAGACCAAAGCCCAAAGCACATAATCTGGGATACTGGGCACCCATCCCAACCCTTTGAGCAGGATCAGCACGGCCATCATGACCAGCAAGATGCCCACAATGTACAGCAGGATGGTGAGCAGCATATTGGAAGGTTGACGGTTCACAAAAAAAATCTCCTTTCAGGGGGTTTACCGGGTCGTGCCTTGATATTCTCTAGATCTTCATCCCCCTAGTCATGATCACGCAACATCCTTTTACAAAATAGCGTTACGCTGTGGAAGGGGCAGTGAGCTAGTGAGTCAGTCTGGCAAATGCCCAAGGCTTGTAGATCCAATTTTCCATTGCTCAAGGAGTTACCCAATCAGAATGACTGCTTCTACTGTATCCAACCCACGTCCTTACTCCCTCACCGTTCCTCTGCAATACCGGGATGCTCGCACTATGGCCCTGCTGCAGGGAGAAATTTTGTTAGAAACCCGTGCCCATTCTGCCTGGGGGGCTGGGGTAACGGCTCAGATGTATTTGCCAATCCAGAGAGATCGCGTCTGGGCACAACTCACAGACTATCCGCGCTGGGTGCAATTTTTTCCTGACATCACTCAAAGCCGCATTCTGGAGCGATCTCCAATTGGTCAAGGACAGGATACCCGTCAGCGTTTGTATCAGGCCGCTTGTAAGTCCTTCCTTTTTATCACTGCTGAAGTCGAAATTTATTTACAAGTGATCGAAACGGCTGGCCAACGTATTCAGTTCTATTTAGAATCCGGCAGCTTCCATGATTTTCAGGCCGACTTGCAGTTGCAAGACCTGGCTGAGGGGGTTGTACTGACGTACTCTGTGCAAGCCACTCCGACTATTCCAGTTCCCAGTCCTTTCATCCAACAAGCCATTCATTGGGATTTGCCACACAACATGCGAAACATGCGGCAAATGTTGGGTAGTCAGTAGGTTCGCAGGGCCTTATCAGGCATCAATTCGGTATCAATAAAAACACGATTGCTTCTGTAATCTTCCTTGGAGAGACTTTTCTGAGCGTCTTAACATTCCCTTTACCGTTCTTTTACAGGAAAGTTATACGGTAAGGAAGTCGTAATGTCGTGATGTGAGGAAGACGAGATTATGGTTTCCTTGGTGAAGCTTAACCGCTGGATACTTTCAGCGTCTGCCGCGCTGCTGGCAGCCGGTCTGGCTTCTTGTGCTCCCAGTGCGCCTCCTACAGCTCCAGGCGGTAGCCCCGCTACGGGTGGCGGTGGCACGATTTCAATTACTGGTGCAGGAGCAACAGCCCCTAATACCTTGTATCAGCGGTGGTTTTCGGAATACCGTACTGTGAAGCCTGATGTACAAATCAGCTACCAGTCGATTGGGAGTGGTGCTGGGGTAAATCAATTCCTGGCTCAGACTGTTGACTTTGGAGCATCAGATGATCCCATGAAAGAATCCGATGTCGCCAAGTTTCCCAAGGATCGAGGAACCCTGGTTCAAATTCCAACGACAGGTATCTTTCTCGTATTTGCTTATAATCTTGAAGGCGTTAAGGGGCTGAAGCTGTCTCGCGAAGCTTACTGTGGCATTGCCGATGGCACGATCAAAACCTGGAATGATCCTAAAATTGCCAAGGATAATCCAGGTGTAAAACTTCCCAGTACGCCACTTACCTTTGTCGTTCGTTCTGATGGTAGTGGTACCACTGCTGTCTTTACCAATCACCTGTCCAAAGCTTGCCCCAATTGGAAAGCAGGAGCCGGGAAGTCGATCGAATGGCCGACGGGTCAAGGAGCGAAAGGAAATGAAGGTGTAACGGCTCAGATTAAGCAAACTCCGGGTGGTATTGGTTACGTTGAGTTTGCCTATGCCAGAGAAAATAATCTGGAGATGGCGACCCTGCAAAACAAAGCTGGAGACTTTGTAGAACCCTCACCGGATGCGGCGGCTAAGGCATTAGAGGGGCAAAAGCCAGATGCCAACTTCGTGATTAAGGTTCCTGATCCAGCCGGAAAGGGTGCTTATCCAATTGTGAGTTTGACCTACGCCTTGCTTTACGGAAATTATCCTGCACCCAAGGGGTCTACCCTTAGAGATTTATTTACCTGGACCCAAAAAGAAGGCGGTACTGCAGCAAAAAAACAGGGCTTTATTACCCTTCCCCCAGAACTCCAGAAACAAGTGATTGCCAAACTGGATACTCTCGAGGAGAAGTAAATAGGCTTCTTTAACCACTTCGGGAACTTCCCGAAGTGGTTGTTATTGGTGCATTGAGTTCGATGGTGTATGGCTGGGGCTAGGTAATTGAGTTAGTGGTTCAACAGATTATTTCAACTATATAGATTGACGGATTATGGCTTCAACAGCAGAAAGACTTTCAGGGATGTCTTACGAACGTACGCAGACAGCGCGGGTCGTAGACAGTGGCTTTAAGTGGTTGACCTGGCTTTTTGCCATTGGTATTGGGGTAACGCTCCTAGCGATCGCTTTTCAAGTCGCCATAGACGCAATCCCGGCCATTCAAAAGTTCGGCATTATTGACTTTGTCACGGGCGTTCGCTGGAATCCCGTAGAAGATATCTACGGAGCCTGGACTCAGATCTATGGAACATTGGTCACTTCGTTCATTGCGCTGCTGATTGCTGTTCCAGTTGGTCTGGGAGTTGCCATTATTTTGAGTGAAGACTTTCTGCCCCCCAAAGTTCAACAACCGCTGGTGTTCATGGTGGAACTGCTGGCCGCGATTCCCAGCATTGTGTATGGTCTGTGGGGGATTTTTGTGCTGGCTCCTTTTTTGCAGGGGGCGATGACCTGGATTCACCAGAATTTTGGCTGGATTCCGCTGTTCAGCACTCCTCCAACGGGACGGGGAATCTACATGGCATCGATCATCCTTGCTATTATGATTCTGCCGATTATTTCCTCTATTTCCAGAGACTCTCTGGCAAGCGTCAACCCAGCACTGCGTCAGGCTGCCTATGGTTTGGGAGCCACACGCTGGGAGACCCTGATCCAGGTGATTATCCCCACCGCGATTTCTGGGATTATCGGGGGTGTGATGCTGGCACTGGGTCGAGCGATGGGAGAAACGATGGCCGTCACCATGTTGATCGGAAATGCTAATCTGCCTTCTCCATCTTTATTTGCTCAGGGATCAACGATTTCTGCACTGCTGGCTAACCAGTTTGCTGAAGCCTCTGGTCTGCAGGTCGCTTCTTTGATGTATGCCGCGTTAATTCTCTTTGTTCTGACTTTGCTGGTAAATGTCCTGGCTGAATACATCGTGAGCAAAGTTGAGATCAAAAAGCTTTAGCCATATAGGGCGATCGCGCTACCCATCTCACAACCCAGTTCTTTTAGCATCCCCATCCTCTTCCAATCAGCACCTGAGAACTTTGTATGACCAGTCCTGAGATCACTACCTCCCTTGCTCAAGGCCGTAGCCTGACTCGTAAAGTCTCTTCCAAGACCATTTTTTCCAATCTCATGACGGGCCTGGTAATTGCCTGTGCTATATTGGCCCTGATTCCGCTGGTGGCTCTCCTCTATTACGTGATTGCGCAAGGTGTTGTCCGACTCAGTCCGCAGCTATTTACACAACTGCCGCCGCCCCCTCTTCCCCGCGATAACCCTCAGTTTTACTCTGGCGGTTTTGGTAATGCGCTTGTTGGAACATTTATGACCATTGGGATTGCTGCGCTGATCAGCATTCCCTTTGGGGTGCTGGCGGCGGTTTACCTGGCAGAGTTCGCACGAGATACTAAACTGGCTGATGTCATTAACTTTTTGACCAACGTGCTAAGCGGGGTGCCCTCGATCGTGATGGGTGTGTTCGCCTATGGTCTGATCGTAGTCAAGACTCGTTCCTATTCTGCCTTTGCCGCAGGGGTGGCGCTGGCTGTCTTGATGCTGCCGACCATTGTTAGAACCGCGACCGAAGCCTTGGAATCAGTCCCCAATAATTTACGGCAAGCTTCTGTAGGTCTGGGTGCATCTAATTATCAAACGGTTCTGCGAGTTATCCTGCCAGCCGCGATTCCGGCAATTATTACGGGAATTATTCTGGCGATCGCGCGGGCGGCTGGAGAAACTGCACCGATCATCTTTACGGCCCTGTTCAACAACTTCTGGAACTGGGACATCTGGCAACCAACCGCAACGCTCTCAGTCCTGGTCTACAATTTTGCTATTGCCCCCTTTGTCAACTGGCAGGAGTTGGCCTGGGCAGCGGCTCTTGTCCTGGTAGTCCTGGTGCTAATTGCTAACATTTTGGCTCGACAGATTACTCGCAGACGGTAGCCCTCTCCAAAGTTTTTACAAATTTAGCCAAGTTCCTTCTTCGTTTATTTCACTCCCTCCTAACTTCCAATTCCGCTTATGGCTCCCAATCTCCAGCGCAGCGCTAAAACCGATACCAGCGTTGTCTTCAGTACAGAAAACGTCAATATCTACTATGGCGATTTCCTGGCCGTCCGGGATGTTAACCTTGAGGTTCCCAAAAATGCCATTACTGCTTTTATCGGCCCTTCAGGTTGTGGTAAAAGTACCGTTCTCCGTTGTTTCAATCGCTTAAATGACCTGATCAAGTCCTTCCACCTGGATGGCAAAATTCTTTACTACGGTCAAGACTTATACACGCCTGATATTGACCCCGTTGAAGTGCGTCGCCAGATTGGGATGGTGTTCCAGCAGCCAAATCCCTTCCCCAAAACGATTTATGACAATATTGCCTTTGGCCCCCGGTTGCTGGGCTACAAGGGAGACATGGATGAACTAGTGGAAAACTCCTTGAAAGGGGCTGCACTGTGGGACGACGTGAAAGACAAGCTGAAGGCATTAGGAACTGACCTGTCTGGTGGGCAACAGCAGCGTCTTTGTATTGCTCGGGCGATCGCGGTTCAACCCGAAGTGATTCTGATGGACGAACCTTGCGCCGCTCTTGACCCGATCTCAACCCTGAAGATCGAAGACCTGATGCAGGAATTGAAAGAGAAGTACACCCTGGTCATTGTGACCCACAACATGCAACAGGCTTCTCGTGCCTCCGACTACACTGCCTTCTTCAACGTTCAGGCAAATGAGAAGGGCCAGCGGACAGGATATATTGAAGAATACGATCGCACAGAAGTGATCTTCCAGAGTCCCAAAAAACAGGCTACCCAGGAATACGTCAGTGGGCGTTTCGGTTAACAATATGCCCAGTAGAGGAAGACATGGTGCTCTTGAGCAGCTTGTCAACTGAATCCAAAACTTTTCCAAATTTTCTGTCTTAAGAAGTACCCAATCGAGATAGGATTATGGAAGGTTGCAAACGTTACAAAATGTAACAAGTCTGGAAGTTGTTCAGTGACTGGAAAATCTATGAAGCGCTATCTGTCTCGCTGGTTGTCTCTGGTTCTGGTTGTATGTATCGGTCTGATGGGTTGCTCCTCAGCTCCCGAAGGAATCCTGGGTATGACTGGAAACTACCGCCAGGATACTCTGACTTTGATTGATAGCTTGCGATCGGCCCTCCAGTTGCCTGATGATTCTCCCGACAAGGGATCTGCCCAAGCTCAAGCCCGTCAACAGATTAATGAGTTTGCGGCTCGCTATCGTCGCGATGGTTCATTGACCAAATTGCCCTCTTACACAACGATCCGTACTGCCCTCAATTCACTCGCAGGTCATTACAGTTCCTATCCTAACCGTCCAGTTCCTCAAAAGATGAAGGATCGACTGGAACAGGAATTTAAGCAAGTGGAACAGGCAATCGAACGAGGAGCCTAAGACATAAGACAATTTTGGATTAGTGATTTTAGATTTCTGATCTCAAAGAACTCCGACTTCTGCCAGGAATCGGGGTTCTGGTTTTCAGGAATTAAGAGGGAACGGCGACCTCTGAATTAACAGCCTGCCCATTCATCTCATCAGGCTTCAGGAGTCCAGTCAACAGAGAGGCAGGACGTTGACCGTAAGGCCATGCAAAGGCATGACGGAAGGCCGCATCCTGACAGGCTTGCAACTCCTTAAAGCCGATAATATCGTGGGTGAGTAGATTTTCGTATTCAAACGGCAACCGCATATTATGGAGTCCGGCATTATCGGTACAGATGGCAATATCGACTCCAGCTTCAAAACAACGATCGAAGACTAGCTTCAACTGGTTCATGTCCTCTAAAGTACCTGTTTTGAAATAAGTGGTCGGACACACCTCCAAGCACTGATGCTGATCTGCCAGTTGTTTCAGTAGGTGCGGGTAGTGAATCGGAATCTGAATCCCATGTCCAATCCGCATCAAATAGGGTAAAAGTTCAGGATAGCCGCCTTCTCGCGTTTCGTAGAGATGACCAGTGGTGTTGAGACCAAGCGATCGGGCATGGGCGTACAACTCCACAAACTCATCCAGCCGTTCCGCATAGTGATTGTCCCCCCCAGCGACATCAATGCCACACACATAGTCCCGGAACTGAGCCGCCATCTCGACAATGGCACGATTTACCTCATAGGGTAGCTTCGTGTGCATGCAGAGGATCTGACTGGTCACGATCGGATATTCATTCAACCGACTAGCCTTGCCTACAATCTCCACAATCTCTGCCATAAAATCAATCCGCTGGGTTTGACTGAGATGGGTAGGAGTACGGAGGTAGGGAGTGTATCGCAACTCCAGATAAGCCAGATTTTCAAAAATGTATGCTCCCCGCATCAATCGGTAAATGAAATAAGGAAGAGCTTCTGCCGTTTGCACCGATTCAACCAAAGTATGCAGTTCCAGATATTCGTCCAACGTGTTCCGAGGACGAGTATAGAAATCTTCAAACTCTGGATAATCGGAGAAGCGTTGCACTAAATCAGAATCATGACGTTGTAAATAGCGCCAGAGAATGCGAGGAACAACAGATCCTCCCAAGTGTCGGTGTAAATCAGCATATAGAGCCACAAGAACCTCACTGCATCGTACAAATTAGGCGGTTATTGCCAGCGTAGCGCACTTGACATGGGAACCTGTGTGATGTGTGACGCAAGTGCAAGATGAAGTTGACACTCGTATCAATCAGCCCTGATAATAGACGTTTGTGCAAACTCTCGCGTTCATAAAAATCTTGGCTAACGTCATTGTAATTGGTGCCCAGTGGGGCGATGAAGGGAAGGGAAAGATCACCGATTTGCTGAGCAAGTCGGCAGATGTAGTAGTACGCTACCAGGGTGGTGTGAATGCAGGCCACACCGTAGTCGTTAAAGATCAAACCTTTAAATTGCATCTGATCCCCTCTGGAATTTTGTACCCCGATACCGAGTGCATTATTGGCTGCGGTACGGTGATTGATCCCAAAGTATTGATTGGGGAACTGGATCAGCTTGAAGCATTGGGAATTTCAACGAAAAATCTACTGATTTCCGAAACGGCCCATGTGACGATGCCCTATCACCGCATCATTGATCAGGCATCGGAAGAACGAAGAGGAGAGCACCGAATTGGCACCACCGGGCGTGGGATTGGCCCTACGTATGCTGACAAGTCAGAGCGTACCGGGATCCGGATGATTGATCTGATGGATCGGGATTCCTTGCGCAAACGGCTGCGCTGGACGGTGGATTACAAAAATGTCATCCTGGAAAAGCTTTACAACCTGCCACCCCTGGATCCTGAGGAAGTGATCGATGAGTATCTGGTATATGCTGATCGCCTGCGGCCCCATGTCGTCGATAGCTCTTTACGGATTTACGATGCTATTCAACGCAAGCGCAACATTCTATTTGAAGGTGCTCAGGGCACCCTGTTAGATCTGGATCACGGCACCTATCCCTATGTCACCTCCTCCAATCCAGTGGCCGGCGGAGCTTGTGTGGGCACCGGGGTTGGGCCAACGATGATCGATCGCGTGATTGGAGTAGCCAAGGCGTACACCACAAGGGTCGGTGAAGGTCCATTCCCGACTGAATTGCATGGCACAATAGGAAAGTTGCTCTGCGATCGGGGGGCTGAATTTGGCACTACCACGGGTCGGCAACGTCGTTGTGGCTGGTTTGATGCTGTTATTGGCCGCTATGCAGTGCGGATTAACGGGCTGGATTGTCTGGCCATTACCAAGCTGGATGTACTGGACGAACTGGACGAAATTCAGGTCTGTGTAGCCTACGAAGTAAATGGCGAACGGTGCGAAGACTTTCCCAGTAATGCCCGCAAGTTTGCCTGTTGCAAGCCCATTTACAAAACCGTTCCAGGCTGGAAACAATCTACTGTCCACTGCCGCTCTCTGGAAGACTTGCCCACAGCCGCCCTGGACTATCTCAAGTTGCTAGCAGAGTTGATGGAAGTGCCGATCGCGATCGTTTCCCTGGGAGCCAGCCGCGATCAAACTATCATCGTTGAAGACCCAATCCACGGGCCAAAACGTGCTCTGCTCTATACCAATGGCACTCCCAACCAGGAGATTGCCAGCCAAACCCTGGAAGTCAGTTAGTAAGTTTTAAGTTCTCAGTTTTAAGTGATGAGTTAAGGCATTCAGATATCTCAATTCAAAACTTAAAACTCAAAACTTAAAACTTGCCTCACGTTCTCCACTTATCTTTCTGAACTATGGAACTTACGATCGATTGTCAGCCTCGTCCTGAAGGCAGCAAACCCAATTCTCTCCGTCGTGCTGGACAACTTCCGGCAGTACTGTATGGGCACAAAGGAGCAGAATCTATTGCTCTCACCGTACCCATGAAAAAAGCAGAACTGTTGCTGCGGGACGCTTCCCTGAATAACACTTTGATTCAGGTGAATATTCCCGAACTGTCCTGGAGTGGCAAGGCGCTCCTGCGGGAAGTGCAAACCCATCCCTGGCGTGGTACTCCCTACCACATCAGCTTTTTTGCAGTATCAGCGCAAGATTCCTTGGAAGTGGATGTGCCACTCCACTTTGTTGGCACAGCTAAAGGTATTAAGGAAGGAGGCGGTTCTCTTGATCCTTCTATGTCGTCTTTGCATGTGAAATGTGCCCCTGATAGTATTCCCGAACAAATTGAAATTGACGTTTCCAATTTGGGTGTTGGGGAAGCATTGCATATCGGTGACATTAACTTGCCTGTTGGAGTGGTGGCTCTGGGAGATGCGAACCGAGTTGTGGTCAGTGTGCTGGCTGGCCGTGGCGGTAGCGAGGAAACAGCAGAAGGCTAATTAAAAACAGTAGGGACTTGCCATACCCCTACTGTTTTTTAATCGTTTGCACTAGTAGCACCGATTTCACGGGTCGCTGGATGGCTTTACCAGACTTGTTGACTTTGCCATAAATGGTTTCTCCACCATAGTACAAAGCAGCAGAACTCCCTCCATCCAGATTCATTGCTTTTTGTACTTTCAAACTTTGCAGATAATGGGCTAGTTCTTTGAGGGTCATACCAGAGTTTGTTGGCTCATCCGGCTTTTGACCCGCCATGACTAAGACGATCGCCCCATCATAAGTAATGCCGACTGCGGAACGAGCATTGCGGCGATCGCTGGCCAGAGAATCCCGGATCACCTTGCCATTGCTGCTATCTTGAAATCCTTCCTGCACCAGCGTTATATCCGGGAGTAACTGAGGGCCGCCCCCTAAGGCCGATTCCAGTTCACAGCCAGGAGCAGGCAGCGTCTGACGCAACGTAATGTCATAGACAATTTGCGAACCACAGCGATATTGCCGAAACTCAGAACGGTTGAGAATTTTATCCAGGTAGGGCAGTAAATCGGGATTCGTCATTAACCGCTCGTTTTCCTCTGGTTTGGCGACCTGTCGAGCTTGCACGATCGCGGCCGATGTGGACTTCTGGTTCTTTGGATCAAAGAATCCGCCATTAATCGCGGCGATCGCGCCATAGGTTTGCACAAACGAGACTAGTGGTTCGACCGTATTCGCCACTCCCGGCGTCACTAAATACTGCCCTTGATTGGGAATGTGCAGAGTATATACAATGCTATGCGGCAACCGCTCCACCTTAAATTCGATCTTGGCAGGAGAAGGAGATACTACGGGATAAAGGGACACAGGAGACCGAGCCGTTGGCGAAGACGACATCAAGGGGAATGACTCCGAACAAGCGACCACCAGCATCCCCATTCCCATGAAACCAAATATCCGTACTCGAATCTTGTCCATTCCTTTCCCATACAGTTGTGAACCACCCTTGATTATCTGATATTCAATTTGCAAGAGAGGGCCGAATCTGAGTATTTCTTTTGGAGAGGGAAGAAAATGGTTAACTTAGAGAAATTAGATCAGGTCAAGCTACTCTTTAATGCCAATTTAGCCTCTAAGGTGAGAGAAAAGATTGTTAAGAATCTATCTGCTGTGGCCTTTTCCCATGAAGGTCAGTATCTTTGGTTGGGAACCGACGAATTTACGGCCATAGAACGATTAACGCAGCTAAAGGGTAAAACGTTTGGTAATCATATCCGCTTTGAATTCAAAACCTTTATTAAGGGTTTTAATGAAGCTCAAGGAGAGGTTGATATCGAAGGATTAGACTACGACAATGGCTACCTTTGGATTATTGGGTCTCACAGCAGTAAGCGTAAAAAGGTAGAAATTGAGGAAAACAAGTTTGAGGTTCAAGGAAAAGAACTAAAAGGCATCGAAAGGCAAGAGAATCGTTACTTACTAGCGAGAATTCCGATCGATGAGCAGGGCAATTTAGCGGCTGAATCACCCCAAAGAGCCTGGTTAAACCGAAGTGAGAAGAGTGATGCTCTCACTCAAGCCCTTGCAGGAAACGAATACCTTGATCTGGCAAAGATTGTCGAAGGTGAAGAGAGCGGCTCTTTACCAGGGAAGGACTTTTACTTCTATCTCCCTAGTAAAGAAAATGGTTTGGATATTGAAGGATTGGCAGTAAGCGGCAACAGAGTTTGGATCGGTTTGCGAGGGCCGGTTCTTCGCGGTATTGCTATCTTGCTTGAAATTGAAGTCGAAGCAAGCAAAGCCCATGAATTGAAACTTAAACCCATTGGCAATCATGGCAGGCTATACAAACGCCATTTTCTTGATCTCGATGGTTTAGGAGTTCGAGAGCTTTGTTGGAACGAAAAAGACAACTATTTGCTCGTTTTAGCAGGCCCAACCATGGATTTAGATGGTGCTCATTCACTGTTTCGCCTGAATCAGCCATCCACTCCAGTAGATAACAGTCTTTCTAGCCAAAAGAATCAGCAATTAGAGTTTCTCGGAGAGATTCCTCATCAACGCAAGAGCGATCGCGCTGAAGGGTTGACATTTTTCGAGGAAGCCAAATCAATTCTGGTTGTTTATGATAGCCCTGCCAAGGAGCGGTTAATTACCAATGAGCAAGACACTGTGACTGGAGTTCATACAGATATTTTCTCCTTAAAGTCAAGTGAATCGAATGTTCAACATCAGTTGCAACACCCTTGACCTGTGGTTGAAGCGAAAAGCAGACACTAGCGATTGCCAAGCGATTATCCACTAGCAACAGGGTAATAGACACAAAATCAGGGACTGGCAACGCTTTCCAGAGTTTGTTCAAGAGCATGGCGAGCAGCCCCAAGGAGAAATGGTCAAACTGTGGGGAGACGGTGTAACGCAGCAAAACATCAGTGATGCGCTGTGTAAACTGGGCATGAGTTGAAAAAAAGACTTAAGGCTATCAGCAATGAGATGCACTCAAGTGCCAAGAATTCCTCGAGTGCTTGAAGACTAAGTCGGCAGACTAGCTTGGCTGCGCTGATGAAGCTGGCATCGACAAGCGAGACAATGATTCCTATGGCTACTGTGAAACTGAACAGCGCTTTGCTCCCTTAAATCAGGCAAACGCACCGAGCGCATCACCAGTTTTCATCGCTCGCAATCTATTGATGAAATAGTAGCCGCCGCAGGCTGTAAGTTGGTATCTGCCCGCCTATAGCAATTGAGGGGCGGGTGAGGACAATTGCAGAAAGGCATTATCGACTGCATCCCAAAGAGTTGAAAGCTCAACCCCTTGAGAGCCGAAATCAATTCTGATGAAACTATACAAAGTACCCTGGCTACTCTTTTTTGATTCTAGTCAACCCAATCTGTTGCCACGCAGAGACAAGTATATCTTTCTGACAATGGAGCTACATCAAGCAATAAAAAGACAGGTCTCCGGACTTCCTAAAAGACCTTGTCTCGTCTGCTGCTCACACCAACCTGCAATCATGCTGAGGCGCTCCATTCGATGCCCTAACTTCAACACCTCAAATTGGCTGGATTGCTCACACCAACCGTAGGCATAGTCTGCGGTATCATTCATCCCAGCTTCGCCCACATGTCAGATCGCCTTCTAGTTGTGCAATCAATCCGTCTTCGTACACTTGCAACTTGCGTCCGCGCCAGTAAACTTGTTGACCATAGGAACCTGCAACCCAGATCACAAAGCTGAGTAGATCGCGCAGTGGTAATGCCCACAACCAGCGAAATAAGTTGGGTGCTCTCATGCACACGATCGACAGGCAGACCTGGCCGTAACGAGTCAGGTAGGTGACGATCGTCAGGGCGATCGCCCAGCCAGCCCATCCCGTAACCAGTAGCAGCGGCAGGCAAAAGACCGTGCCAAAGCAAAAAATCATGCTGTAGTACTGCAGCCCTCGATTGAAGCGAATCGTGCGTGCCCAGCGCAATTCTCGTTGATAAACGTCACCGATGCTTTCCGTACCTGTATCCGATTCCAGGACGTATTGGGATAATTCAACAACATACCCTGCCTGGGCAGCCCGTTTGCCCAGGTTGTAATCTGACCCGATGCGGTTCATGTGCAACCCACCATAGTTGGCTAACGCATCCCGTCGTGTGGCAATGGTCGTTCCCACCGCACACTTCAAGCCACCATCGATTGCCCGCGCGATCAGCAGACTGGGAATGAAATCAAAACAGCGGCCAAAGGAGGCGATCGCTGCTCCCAGGGACTTGGGATGGTAACCAATAAAGGCACAGGTCACTACACCGATGGCCTCATCCTTTAACGGAGCAGTGACGGTGTAAATATAATCCTCATGTACCCGAATGTCGCTATCGACAAAAATAATCCAGTCATACCTGGCTTCCTCCAGTAGATAACTGAGGCTGCTGTCTTTGTGATTAATGCCTCTTGGCTTCAGTCCGACAAATAACTTCACTTTGTCAGGAAACTCTGTGGCCAACTCCTGAATCACTGGAATGGCTGGATCATCCAAATCCACCACGCCAAACAGCACTTCATAGAGCGGGTAGGTTTGAGTACAGAGGGATGACCAGTTTTCCTTGGCTCCTGCATCAAGGCCGCGCACAGGAACCAGGATCGAGACACCAGGCGGAGGGGGATCGAAGATCGGGAATCGGAGATCAGGGGGATGGTGCTTAATGTCCCCAGGAGTCATCTTTTCGTGGTCTTCAGTTTCGGCTTTGCTAAAAAACTGGGCGGTGAACCAAGCACAGGCGAGGTAAAATGCAATGCTGCCACCAATTAGAATCGTCAACAGGGTTTGAACTGCAATCATCATTTAGTTCAGGCCATGATCTCCGCCATCTGAATTAGCAGGAGTATCTACTCATTCACCTTATTACACCGCGATCAAATTTTGAGAGGGTGTTTGAAAAGTATCCGGCAGTTAAAACGCGACTACACTCACAAAGTCTGCGACGCAGACTCAATACAGTCAAGGTTATCAGTAACCTGCATCGGCAGGTTTTCTCGGTATAGCCGCGACTTCAGTCGCTAGGGTGATTTTTTACATTTGTTAGTCAGACGGAAGTACTTGCACCTCCCGTTCTTTGTCGTATTCAATCTGGCCATAGTCGAGTTTGATGATGCGATCGGCGAGGTGGAAATAGCGATCATCATGGCTGATGCAGAGAATGGTGCGGCCCTGATCTCGCAGTTGGGGCAGCAGTTCGGTATAGAACACGTCTTTGAAGACAGGATCCTGGTCAGCGGCCCATTCGTCAAACAAGAAAATGGGGCGTTGTTCCAGGTAGGCGGTTAGCAGGGTGAGACGTTTCCGTTGTCCCTGGGACAGGGCTGTTGTGGAAAGCTGGCCCTGATGGACGGTGACTTTGTGAGCCAGTTGCAACCGCTGTAGATAGGCTTCTGCTTCCGCATCCAGGTCAGAATGATCCAGACCCAGCAGGCGATCAAACAGAAAGAAATCTGAAAAGACGACGGCAAAATGCTGCCGATACCACTCCCGGTTGTGATCATCAATCTGCTCCCCGTCAAACCAGATCTCTCCTGATTCGGGAATATACAGGCCCAAAATCAGCTTCGCCAGGGTAGATTTGCCACTGCCATTACCGCCGACAATGAAGATCAGTTGACCGGGACGCAGAGTGAGATCGATCGGGCCGACTGTAAATGCAGAGTCTTCGTGTTCTACGTGGTAGGTATGCGTTACACCTTTCAGCTGCAGATCTGTCCACTGTTGGCGCATGGGATCTGTGGTGGAGGTAGATTCTACCCGATTGGCTAAAGAAATGCCCAGAGACTGAATTTTCTTCAACGCTACTCCAGCCCGTCCCAGCACAGGTAAGGAGTTAACCAGATTGTCCATTGGCAGCATCAGGTAAGTAAAGGTGACAACATAGCCAGCTAACGTTTGTGGCTTGATGGCCATCAGTTTGGGCAGGGCAAACAGGACAAAGCCGATCGCAAAGAAAAAAATCAACTTACCCCAACTGGAGGTCATAGCAAACAGAGTCAGACCACGAGTGTTGTAACTCCGATAGGCGGCAGCAGACCGTTGTAGATCCTCCTTGAGGAATGCCTGCCTTCGGCGGTAGTGCAGTTTTAATTCTTTGGTGCCGTCCGTCACGGTGCGGAAGTGCTTAAACAGAGAATCCTGCTCTTCCCGTGCCCTGGCTATCCACTGCTGGCCCCGCTGCAGCAACCACTGGCAACTTCCCAGGGCTACAACCGTCAGCAAACAGACTAAGAGAAACACTTTCCAGGACAGCCACACGATATAGGCCAGACACCCCGCCACGATCGCCATATCAATGCACAGGAACGGTACCAGCCGCACGGCATCTGCCACGGCCTGCACATCATCCGTCAGGGTTGCCAGGAGTCTGGCACTGCCGAGTTGTTCTAGATGAACCAGTTCCGTGGCCAGAATCTGACGACTGAGACTGAGCCGCAGTTGAAAAATCGCCCGTTGAGCCAACCGGATCAGCAGCACCTGGGAAAGGATGCTGGAACTGAGAGCAACAAAGGCCAACCCACCAAAGGCGATTGCCAGGGTATCGAGGGAGTGGCTTAAGCCCTGACTGATTCCCCGGCTGATGAGCGCAATCAAACTGGCGCTACTGGCTCCACTCAAAAAACCAGTGATAATCGCAATCGTCACCATTTGCCAGGACGATCGCAGCAAAAATGAGATGAGATTCATTCCAGTTGCGCCACTCCCCTATTCAACTCCCCGATGCAGCCCCACTTAGCATAATCTAATCGATTTGCATCTTACCGCTATCCAGGGTATTAGGAGCGATCGCTACTAGAACGAGCAAAGGTAGATGCACCAACGCCAGCAGCAAACCGTGCGATCATCACTTTCCTCACAGGTGGAACTGCCACTTTGATCCGAATAGGCCAGTGTGATAAAGATTATTTGGCGAAGAGAATGAAAAGGTTTTCCGTGTTAGCCCGAAAAATGTTGGAAAATTCCAGAATTTGCCGTAATACTTGCTTTTAGCAGGCTTTGTTGGCTGCTAGAGTGCTGAGTATTGTGAGGAGACGTTTTAATGACGGCCACCCTACCCCCCGTTGAAAAGTCGTTATTGCCCAATGCAGTTGTGAAGCCGGAGCAGCGATCGCACCGCACGCCCTACGTTCCCCGCAACCAGCGCAAAATTCTTTGCGTCTTTCCCAAATACAGTCGCTCCTTTGGCACCTTTCATCATGCCTATCCCCTAATGCGGGGAGTGAAAGCTTTTATGCCACCGCAAGGAATTCTCGTCGCGGCTGCCTATCTACCGGAACTGTGGGAAGTGCGGTTTGTGGATGAGAATATTCGGCCTGCAACAAAGAAAGATTACCAGTGGGCCGATGTAGTGATTACCAGTGGGATGCATATCCAGCGTCCGCAGATTAATCGGATTAATGACCTGGCCCATCAATACGGCAAGATCACAGTGATTGGTGGCCCATCCGTGTCCGGCTGTCCAGAGTACTATCCCGACTTTGACCTGTTGCACATTGGTGAGTTGGGTGATGCAATGGATAGGTTGATTGAGTATTTAGATAACCATCTTGATCGCCCCCCGCACCAAATCCGGTTTGAGACGCGAGATCGCCTGCCGCTGGAGAAATTTCCCATTCCGGCCTATCACCTGTTGAATTTGAATCAGTACTTTATCGCCAATGTCCAGTTTTCCAGCGGCTGTCCCTATCACTGCGAATTTTGTGACATTCCTGAATTGTATGGCCGGAATCCTCGCTTAAAAACGCCGCAACAGGTACTGGCTGAACTGGATGCCATGCTGAAATCGGGCAATCCTGGGGCTGTCTATTTTGTAGACGATAACTTTGTTGGTAATCGGCGGGCTGTGGCTGAGTTATTGCCGCATTTGATTCAATGGCAGAAGGCGAATGGCTATCCGGTTCAGTTTGCCTGTGAAGCTACGCTGAATATTGCCCAGAGTCCCAAGTTGTTGGAAATGATGCGGGAAGCTTATTTCGGCACGGTCTTCTGTGGCATTGAAACACCGGAACCGGAAGCTCTGAAATCTATTGCCAAGGATCAGAATTTAAGCCTGCCGATTCTAGATGCTATCAAAACCCTGAACAGTTACGGACTGGAAGTGGTTTCCGGAATTATTTTGGGATTGGATACGGATACCCCAGAGACGGGCGATCGCATCCTGGAGTTCATTCGCCTCTCCAATATCCCTATGCTTACCATCAATCTGCTCTATGCTCTGCCCAAAACTCCCCTCTGGCGCAGATTAGAAGCGGAAGGAAGGCTCAACTTTGAGGAAGGGCGGGAATCCAACGTGGAATTTCTTATGCCTTATGAAGAGGTAGTAGCCATGTGGCAGCGCACGATTACTCAGGCTTACGAACCCGAATTTCTGTTTCAGCGCTTTGCCTACCAGTGCGAACATACCTACCCTAACCGGATTAAACCACCCAAAAGTCCGGCCCGTGTAAATAAGGAAAATGTCCGGCGCGGTTTAACGATGATGGCAAAACTGTTGCTTTATGCTGGGGTATTCAGTAGCTATCGTCGTACTTTTTGGAAGATGGCCAAACCCGAAATCAAGAAGGGCAAAATTGAACGTCTCTTGAGTGTGGGACTGGTGGCTCATCATTTAATTGAATTCACCAAAGAATGTGCTAAGGGCCAGGAATCCGCATCATTCTATTCTCAACGAGTGAGGAAACAATGACATTACCCAGTTTTTCGATCGTGTTGGAAACAGAAAATTTGGCCAATGCGGATCTCGAAGGATTAACGCATGCTTTGGCATCCCTCGTGCATCAGGATCTCTCTCCTGAGCAAGCCAATGAGGTGATTTTGATTGACAGTGGCGATGTACCGCCAGAGTTGTTGAGGCAGTTGTGCGATCGCTATCCCTGGATCAAAGTCTATCCCGCTCCAGCCGACACCGGCTATTACAAAGCCAAAATGCTGGGTGCCGAATTAGCCACCGGGGAGATAATTGTCTATGCCGATTCCGATTGCCTCTACGAACCCCACTGGTTGCGGAGCATCCTGACGACCTTTGCTGAAAACCCGCAAATTCAAATCGTCGCTGGCGAAACCACCACCCGTGGACATGGCCCCTATGGTACCGCAATGGCGCTAGTTTACATCTTTCCGCAGTTTTCTGGCAAAACGGAACTGACCCCCACCCACCAGTATTTTTTGAATAACGTTGCTTTCCGCCGCCAGTTTCTCCTGGAGCATCCGATTCCTGCAGAGTTGCCTCTCTATCGCGGCAATTGTGTGGTGCATGGAGAAAATCTACAGCGTGAGGGGCACATCATCTGGCTCCATCCGCAAGCCCGTGCTACTCATGCCCCCCCCTCTGACCTATCCCACTTCTTCTGGCGCTTTCTCCTGATTGGTCACGACTATTACTGGCAAAAAAAACTGATTCCCAACTCCTTATCTCCCATCTCCAGTCCCCAAGACCGGGATCCCACAGCCTCTAGCTTTACCGAAAAGATCAAGATTTTTCGCAGTCGCATGGTCCGTTTACTGCACAACAATCCCCGTCATGCCCTCTATTTGCCGCTGGCTATTCCCATCATTCTGGTAGCTGCGTTACTGATTTATGTAGGGTATCTCATTACTCTCGTCAGCCCAAATTATTTGGTGAAAATGTACGATCGCCTTCTTGAGTAGGAGCGGGGGTTGTTGTTTACCAAAACAGCTTGTAACAATTCAGAAATGGGCTACTCAGTTTATTGATTACCGCATGATTACTGCAACAACGCGATGATGCTCGTCACCTGCAAGCACTTTTCTGGATGTAGGCCTATCCCCAGATTCTTTTTGCCTATGGTAACCAGGATCCCGTCCATTTCCCGATCTGGCGCGTTACAGACAATCAATCGCAAAAAATCCTCTGCTCTGACCTCCAGCCAGAAACAGAGGATGAAAGTTAATCAATCTTGTGGATGGTACAAGCCGGAAATGGCAGGGGAAGTAAAGATTAGCCATTACTGTTGCTAGCTTCACCCGGTAAGGTGCCTCCCACATTGACTTTTACTACTTTGGGGCGTTCTGCCTCAACTCGTGGCATTGTCAACGTCAGGATACCATCCTTAAAGTCAGCTTTGACTTGGTCATTTTCAACGGCCACAGGTAGAGGAATCACCCGTTGGAAGCTACCATACCGGAATTCAGAGCGGTAGATTTGGTGCTCTTTGTCTTCTGTTTTGCTTTCAGTCTTGTATTCACCCTTGATAGATACTGCCTCCCGACTGACTTGAATATCTAGATCTTTAGCGTCAATTCCAGGAAGTTCTGTCCGCAGAATCACATCGGTATCTGTACTCTTCAACTCAATGGCTGGCACCCAGGCATTGCCATTGGTTTTCATTGTACTGCTCCGACTAATGGGAGTCAGCTCATCAAATAGTTGATCAAATTGACGACGCAAAGTATCAATTTCTTGCCAGGGTTGCCAACGAATGATTGCCATACTTTGTTCACCTCTATGCTCTACTCAGTAAGGGACAGAATATTGCGATTCTGCAATAGAGATCGCATATTCTGTTACACATGGTTACTAACCAACCAGATTCTGGAAGGCAAATTAGATGTCGATTACGGTTCCTGAAAAGGCCATCTGTCTTTGCTTATCCACAGTCTTAGTGTAAATCCGGTGATGGCTGGAAGTACTGGGGAAAACCGTATTAATCGAGTCGGGATTGCCGAAAACGAAATTGAGGTGAGGAATCAATCCCTGCTCTCTCACCTGACCTGTGTCACTCGCCAACTCAGTTTGAGGTTGATCCAGAAATTCCAGAAGGTGACGATCGCGATTGCGATTAAATTTGCGAGATAAGGATTCATTTGCAACCCATTAAAGAACAGGTTCAGCAGCAACACTTTCAAAATTAGTCCCATCAAGCAAATAATGTTGAACTTGAGGAATCGTTTGATCACCATGCCTCGTTGCGACTGTTGTTTGGCTAGATCCCCAAATGTCCAGCGATCGTTCCAGAGGAAGTTGTTGATAATGGCAATCTCTGCTGCCAGGATGGCACTGCGAGTTAATCCCATTCCTAGCACATCGTACAGGATATACAGAGAAGCCATATCAACGGCTAATCCGCTAATGCCGACTAGCCCAAACCGCAAGAAGCGGCCTACTGGAAAGTGCAACCGTTCTCCCCAGCGGCCTAACCGACCGGAATCTACTCGTAGGCGCAGGAGATGATGCACATAATCCATGTACTGCTTCCAGGTAACTTTACTTTCCCCTTCTTCCCGCTCCTGGAATACATAGCCTACCTCAGCGATCTGATCAATCGCTCCCCGGCCTAACACCTCAATCAAAATCTTGTACCCGACTGGATTGAGGATCTGACCTGCGATCGCTCCCCGTCGTACCAGAAAATACCCGCTCATTGGATCGCTGACCCGACTGACGACCCGAGGCAGAATCATCAGACCCAGTAACTGGGCACCTCGCGATAAAAATCGGCGGGTCGCGCTCCAGGTACTGACTCCACCACCCTCTACATGACGACTGGCCACAGCCAGGTCAGCCCCATGCTCTAACTCGCTTAACAACCTCAGCAACGTATCCGGGGGATGCTGCAGATCTCCATCAATGACACCTAGCACTTCTCCCTGTGCTACCTGCCAGCCCCGAATCACAGCCGTTGCCAGCCCTCGTTCCGTTTCCCGGCGCATGACTCGTAAGCAGGGGTACTCTGGGATTAAAGCTGCAGCTAACTCCCAGGTGCGGTCTGGACTGTCATCATCCACCACAATCAACTCATAGTTATGGGGCAATACCTCATCCAGCATGGCGCTTAGCTGTTGGATGATGCGCTCAATATTACCGCTCTCGTTGTAGGTGGGAATAACCAGAGAAAACCGGATGGGATAGATAGAGTTCACACCAGGACGATTGGATGTCGTGTTCTCTAAGGAAAGAGGCCGCCTGGAAATTTGTAAGGCTCCCGTAGGCACGGGAAGTAGATTACCGTGTTGTGTTGTGAACATCTAAACCCTTCAAAAACCTCAACCACACTGGGAAAAAACCCATGTGTTGCAGTCTACACCAAGATGCTGTGTTTGGTTGGAATCATGACTATCTTGTCTGGTCAAGGGTTCCCATGCTTCCACGGTAGAACTAGCACACAATCTATCTGGACGTAGATTATTCGTACATCGAACCGTCTGGCAGTGTGGCACCTTGCAGATTTGCCCCACTCAGGTTGGTGCTGCTGAGTTCAGCTTTGGCCAGATTGGCATCTGTCAGGTTGGCTTCTCGCAGGTCGGCTCTTCCCAGATAGGCTTCAATGAAGGTCGTTTCTGCTAAATCGACTCCCCGTAGATTGGCACGGCTTAAATCTGCCCGGTTGAAGCGCGATCGCCGCATGGTTGCCTGCGTGGCCTGAATCTTAGCCAGAGTAGCGGCGGTCAGGTTGGCATCGATCAGTATGCAACCCGTTAAATCTGCGGCTGTCAAATTAGCCCGTTCTAGCCTGGCATTCGTCAGGCAAGCCTCCTTAAAACAGGCCTCCGGAGCGATCGCGTCAGTTAAGAAAGTCCCTCGTAATTCCGCCCCAGTTAGATTGGCTCCTGTGAGTAACACTTCCCGTAAACTGGCCTCACTCAAATTTGCACCTCGTAAGTCGGCCTTGCTGAGATCCGCTCCTGTCAAATTCGTACCACGCAAATCCGCATTTCGTAAATCGGCACCCCGTAAATTGGCTCCTTCATAGCATCGCTTCTCGTAGCGCAAGTTTGCTCCCCGCAGGCAAGCTCCCCGCAAATTGGCACCACTCAAGTTGACATTACGCAAATCGGCACTGATTAAATTGGCATCTAGCAAGTTTGCCAGGGTGATATTGGCACCCCGTAAATCTGCAGCATAGAGCACGGCTCCATGCAAATCTGTATCCTGCAGGTTGGTGCGCAGCAGGTCTGCCTGACTCAAATTGGCTCCACTTAAGCGGGCACCCATCAAATTGGCCTTGCTTAAATTCGCTCGATTCAAATAGGTCAGCACTAAATTTGCACCTCGCAGATCACACTCTGCCAGGTTAATCCCAATCAGATCTGCACCGCTGAAATCAAATCCCGCTAAATTTTCGCCCTGAAAATTAATTTCCCCTGCCCTGTACCGCTTTAGTAATTCATTGGCATCCATAGCATTTAAACTGCCCCTGACTCAGTAATTATGGATCCAAACGCTGGTTCTGATCATCCTCCACGATCAAAGCTGCCGTTTCCAGGGACGTGATCGCGGCATCTTGTTCGTCAATGACGGTTAGGCCCTGAGCAGCTTCTTCAAACTCATCCAGACTCATTTGAGTCACCTCATCGGGTGAGCCAGTGCGGAGTGCAGGGGAACCGTGGATATAGAAGGTTCGCAAACATCTGGTAACAGTATCGGCCGTTTGAATCAAATCATCGGGGGCTGTTAAGCGTTTGGCAGTGTTGTAGAGCTGCAGTTCCAGGTCAGTATACGTTTTGCAAGTGCCTAGCAGGGTTTGGAGGAGGTCATCCAGTTCATACTGCTTAAGTGCCAACCAGTCCTGGTGATTGAAATGAAAATCAGAGTACAGGGTTGAAAACACAAGAATCTTGGCCTTGAGCGGGTTGGCATACTTTATGATGCCCGACCGGATGTCGAACAAACTGCAAGGGGCAAGAGACGGCGGAACTGCAGCAGACTGGCGGGAAGGCTCAGCTGCGAGAGGTGAACTAGCAGTAGGTGCAGCAGAGGCGGAGGATAAGGTTGGTGTTTGGTTGAAAACCGTCTCCTGAGTGGAAGTCAGGGTATAGAGGGGGCGGAGCTTGTTGATCAGTTCTCCAGCGATCGCACTGTACTCGGCTGGTTTGCTAAGACTTCTGACTGTTCCCTCCAGGGACTGCTGAAGTTGTTCCAGGGAAGAGGCAAGATGATGCAAATCTTCGATTAAAGCGGCAGTGCTAAAGCCTGTTAGTTGAGCGGAATCACTCAACCATTGTTTTTTGCTGACGCACACAATCAGCTTTTTCATTCGCAGGGCATCGGGATGCCGATCCAGTTCCTGGGCGATCGCTCCGTACAAAGGGCTAGGTTCTGGAGTGGAAAGAATTACTGCCTGAACCGGGAGCGGGGCAGAGTCGGAGGCTGAAATCGGGGCTTTTGGCAAGAGGCCAGATTGGGTCGATGCCTTGGGAGATTGATACAGACGGGCAAAACTCCGTAAGAGTGTGCTCGCTACCAGACTGTACTCGGCTGGTTTATTGAGAGTCTGGACAAATTTGGCCACCAATTGTTGCAGACGATCGATGGTAGGAGCCAGGTAATGTAACTCCTGTACCAGAGTCATTGGATTCACTGCTCCCAGACGGATGGGATCGCTTTCCCACTGCCGCTTGCAGATGTAATAGAGCAATTTCTTGAGCCGATCGTACTCGTGATGATGTTCCAGATCCCAAACAATCTGTTGATAGAGGAGTTGCTGTTCTCTGTTTTCCGGGAGAGGGGTGGCCCAGGATTGTAAATTAGGGGTTTCCGGGAGCATGGGCTGCTCCGTCTTGGCTACTTCAAAGGGTTGCTCTAGAGGGTAAAATCGCGCCGCTTCCGTCAGAATTTCATTGGCAACGGCATAATATTCAGCCCGTTTACTGAGGGTACTGACTGCTTTGGTCAGTAATTGTCTCGCTTGCTCAAAATTAGAAGCTAACCCCAAAAATTCCTGAAATAAATCCCGCAGACTCAAGAGATTGAGTTGGCTTTCGTCTGTTTCCCACCGATTCTTACACACATAAAAGAGCAATTTTCTAATGCGCTTGTGTTGCTGACTCTGTTCTAGCGTCTGGCCTGTTTCTGCATAGGGATCCTCTGGAAGGTCATCGGGATGCAGCAGAACTTTGTAAGCGGGAACCACCTCTCGGATGTTCTTTAGCTCTCGTGGCCCCAAATATTTTGTAGCTACTTGCAGCCCATGTTTGGCCACATCGTATACTGTCTGAGAAATGCAAATGCCGCCGGGATCTGCCTCTGTTTGCAAGCGAGCCGCAATATTGACCCCATTGCCCATCACATCAGTTTCGGTGATATACATATCTGCAAGATGAATACCGATGCGATGCATAAGTACATCATTGGGAAGCAGATGGCTTGCTGCCTCCGCGATCGCCCGCTGGATTTCGATCGCACATTCCACTGCTTTAACCGCACTGGAGAAGCACATCAGTAGACCATCTCCAGTCGTTTTTAGCACCCGTCCTTCAAACTCTTCACAAAGCTGCCTCATTAATCGGAGATCGCGACGAATTAAATCCAGCGTATGGTCTTCGTCTACCGACATCCGGGCACTAAACCCAACACAATCCGTAAATACAACGGTGGTTAAAGTGCGTTGTCCCTTCAAATCTGATGTCAGTATCTCGTTTTCCATGAGGGCTATTACCGGCAAACAGATTTCATCCCGCGTGAGCAAACCCCGACAACCAGAGCCGCTGACGCTGACTGTGTAGTGATAAGTCTAACTGACAAATTCGAGCGATCGCCTTGAGCATCATAAGAAGCAAGGTTAGGCTAACTCAGATTGAGTAACAAATACAAATAGAGAAAAATTAAACTTGTCAGGAACTTTGATTCACCTATCTAGGGTGCCCTTTTGAAGGGCACTTCACACCTGTTTTTGAAGACTATCAACTTAATCTGCATTCAACCTTAAACTACTGCCGGCAGAGAGTAACGGTAGTAAGTAGAAAGCCACACAATTTTGCATCCTGGATTTACCCTGGATTGTGCGCCTGGTGGAACACCCTTCATAGCTGTGCTAAACCCGTTTCAGCATCCTATCAACTATCAACGATGAAAATTTTTTTGCATAAAATTTTATGTCGCGGAATGCCACTCAATTGCTGAAGGCTCAGCACCAAGGGTAACTCTCTAGATAGGGGCCTTTGCTATAATATCGCTTCGATGAGTTATTTATATTTTTTATGCTAAAAAGACAAATTATAGAAATGTCTGATGCAATGAATTTTCGCAAGGTCGTACCTCATCGAGGCGAAGACATACTCACTGTTGGCAAGGCAGTGATCTTGAGATCCCATGGTTTTTGTTTGTCGAAAAGTTACCTGATTTGACTTTAAGAGGGGTGAGTTAATTGAAAGACCTTTGGGCTTTCGTGTTACTGTAGCTTTGCCCTTCTAGCTAGACAGTCAATGTTTAATGCGGTGACAATGGAGACAATGAAGGTCTAGCTAGACTCATGTACAAAAACGTAATAAAATTCACCTTTGATTTGCAAAATCTAAATTTTTCGCTGAGTTCGTCGTTCTTGAGGTTATAAAGGCTAGTGGGTCTTTTCAGTCGCTTCTCCCTTTCACGGGATATGGGTATCGACCTTGGCACAGCAAACACCCTGGTTTATGTGTCTGGTAAGGGTATTGTGTTGCAGGAGCCATCTGTGGTCGCAATCGACCAGAATGATAGGGTTCCGCTGGCTGTTGGAGAAGATGCGAAGCGGATGTTAGGACGAACTCCTGGCAACGTGATCGCGCTGCGTCCATTACGGGATGGAGTGATTGCAGATTTTGATACGGCAGAGTTGATGCTGAAGCACTTTATCGCCCGTGTCAATGAAGGGAAGACCCTGGTTGCCCCTCGAATTGTGATTGGCATTCCCAGTGGCGTAACCGGGGTTGAGCGTCGGGCGGTAATGGATGCGGCCTCTCAAGCTGGGGCCAGGGATGTTTACCTAATTGATGAACCCGTAGCAGCAGCGATCGGGGCGGGCCTACCAGTTGCCGAGCCAACCGGAAACATGATTATTGACATCGGTGGTGGCACAACAGAAGTGGCTGTTCTCAGTTTGCAGGGGACCGTACTGAGTGAATCGGTGCGGGTGGCTGGTGACGAACTGAGCGAATCGATTTCCCAATATATGAAGAAGGTGCATAACCTGGTGATTGGGGAACGCACCGCAGAGGAAATCAAAATCACGATCGGTTCAGCCTATCCGACCAACGATGACATTCAGATGGATGTGCGCGGCCTGCACCTCCTCTCAGGATTACCCCGAACCGTGACGGTGAAAAGTGCCGAAATTCGCGAAAGCATGGCCGAACCCCTGGCGGTGATTGTGGATGCAGTGAAGCGGACTCTGGAGCGAACTCCTCCTGAACTGGCTGCCGATATCATTGATCGTGGCATCATGCTAGCTGGAGGTGGTGCGCTGCTCAAAGGACTGGATACACTGATCAGTCACGAAACCGGAATCGTTGTGCATGTGGCTGCTGATCCCTTAAGTTGCGTGGTGCTGGGGACTGGCCGGGTTCTGGAGAACTTTAAGCAACTGGAGCGTGTTTTCAGTGGTCGTTCGCGCAACTTCTAGTCTGGATTGCTGCGACGCTGGCCATTTTGCAATACCTAGCCGTTATGTTTATAGTTTCAACTTCTTTGATTTCCCTTTGTTGTCCAGCCACCCCTTTCTTTTTGCATGTTTACTCTGCGTCGCTGGTGGGATCGTCACCGACTACAGATCGTTCTGGCTAGTCTAGCTCTGGGTGCTGCGACTTTTCTGCGTCAAACTCATGGAGCAGCTCTATACGAAACCTACCAGTTTCTGACTCGTCCCTTTCAACCAGATATCGAACGCAAGGTTGTTCTGGAAAATGCTCAAGTCCAGGAACTACAGCAACGGCTCACTGAGTTAGAAAGTCAAAATCAACGGCTACAAGCCTTGTTGGGTCATGTTTCCGCAACCAAACAGACTGGTATTACCGCTCCAGTGATTGGTCGCAGTGCAGACCACTGGTGGCAGCATGTCTTGTTGGGCCGGGGGAGTCAGGATGGTGTCAAGGTTGGGTATATAGTGGCAGCACCGGGAGGGGTAGTTGGCCGTGTTATTTCGGTTAGCCCCAATACCAGTCGTGTGCTGCTGTTGAGTGATCCCTCCAGTCGGGTAGGGGTAACGGTTAGCCGCAGCCGCAACATGGGTTATATCCGGGGACAATCCTCGAACCGGGCCACCATGGAATTTTTTGATAAAGTTCCAGATGTACGGCAGGGAGATGTGATCACCACATCTTCACTAAGCCAATTGTTTCCTGCAGGGTTGCCCGTCGGTCGGGTAGAATCCATTAACTTGAGTAAAAGTCCGGCTCCGGAGGCAGTGATTGAATTGACAGCCCCGATCAGTTTTCTAGAATGGGCAACGATTTACCCTCACACTCCTTCATCCCAAGTGGATGTGGTGCCCGGTGAACCCGCAAAACTCCGGCTATGAGAAATGAATCCTTTCACAATATGCTACAGAGCCGGCCAGCGCTGCGGTTGGTGGCCAACTGTGCAGTTACAGCCGCATCAGTCATTTTGTGCTTGTTACTCTCTCCGACCCGACTACCAGGAATGGAACTGGCTGGGATTGGACCAAATTGGGTGCTGATTTGGATTGTGGCCTGGAGTGTCAAACGAACAATGCTGCAAGGTGCATTGGCTGGACTCTCCCTGGGGTTGATTCAAGATGGGATGACTGCCGATCACCCAACTCATACCTTAGGTCTAGTGTTGGTGGGAATTCTGACGGCGCGGTTGCGAAAAGAGCGGTATGTGCGCGAGGATTTCATTTCCATTGCGTTGATTGCTTTTGCGATGGCAGTCGTCGCCGAAACGGTTACAGCGATTCAGTACAGTATTTCTGGCGATCGCAGTTTGGTGGAAATTTGGAATTATCACCAACTCATTGCTCTGGGATCAGCCGTTTTAAGTAGCCTCTGGGCACCCGTCATCTACTTTCCCCTGAACCACTGGTGGCAATATATCCAGATGCTGGATCAACAAACTCAGGAAAAATATAAATTATAAATTATGAATTCATAATTTCTTCCAGGTCTGTGGGAGTGTTGCAATTGAACAGCATTTGTTGCTCACGCAGGCGAGTGGACTTAGTAGGGCTGAAGACAATTTCTTGGACGACTTCTTGGGCCAGCCAGTGCTGAAAGGAGCGCCCACCCTGTTGAATGAAAGCGTTCAACCGGGGCAAACAATTGGCACGATAAAACCCACAAAGGGGTTCCCAGCCTTGTTCATGGCGGGGGAGCAGGGCGGCGATCGCTGGCTCCAGGGCATCCAGTTGTTGCATCCAGTGCTGGAGCAGATCGGCCTGTAAGTAGGGCAGATCACAGGCCAGCAGCAGCACCCACTTGGTTGGGATCACACCTAGTCCCTGAGCAAAGCCGACTAATGGCCCGTGGGGTTGAAGTTCATTAGACAGCGGCTGTTCTAAAACCAGTTGACACTGGGGAGGCAGCAGAGGCTGGTAGATTTCCGGACGAGGCGTAACGACATAGACCTGAGAGGTGCAAGCTAGAGCTACTTCACAGGTACGACGCAAGAGGGCCATACCCTGTACCAGAATCAGGGCTTTATCCTGGCCCAGGCGAGAACTTTGCCCCCCAGCTAAGACGATCGCAGCTAGAGAATCAGCCATTGTGCGGCTCTAGCAGTTGCTGGCTGGGAATTTCTCGTTTCAGAAACACACTGTTGCGAATGGAATCTTCCAGTAACTGGGGAGGATCGTCATCGGGTTTCCGTTGCAACACTCGTCTGGCCCGCCATAGACTGAAGCCAGCTAGCCAACTGATATCCACCAGTGCGGCATATAGCCAGCCATGATTTTTCAGGAAGTAGCGCCGCCGGGAATCGAACCAGTATTGGGGTAGTCGCCGGGGTTTCTGATTAGTGGCTGTTACGCCTGTACTTTGCCCCAGAATGTGCATAATCCGGCTTTGGGGCACATACCAGCAACTCCATCCGGCCCGCTTCGCCTGCAGGCAAAAGTCGGTTTCTTCGTAGTACAGGAAATAGCCTTCATCCATTAAGCCAACCGATTCAAAGACCTCCCGACGCACCATCATACTGGCTCCGGGAATCCAATCAATTGGTTGTTCGCGATCGGGAGCCATCGTCTGCGGCACTTTCCAACGGGAAAGCAGTTTGGTAATCAGGCCCAGCCGGATACCACTTTCAAATTCGCTGATGAAACTGGGAAACCGAAAGGCATAGGGCCATGGCTTACCATCTGCCTCCTCAAAACTGCTCCCAGCAATTCCCACGTTGGGATGCTGATCCATAAAGTTGAGCAATTCTTTAATTGCTCCGGGACGAATTTGCGTATCCGGATTCAGGAGTAGAAAGTAATCGGGTGGATGAGTTGCCTGAAGTGCCGGACGAACGGCATAGTTATTGCCGTAAGCAAAACCGCCATTGACTGTAGAGGGCATTAGAGTCACCCAATCTTCCCACCCTTCAGCCGTGATCGCGGCTCCAATCTTCTCAACAGAACCGTCACCAGAATGGTTGTCTACGATCGCGACCTGGATTCCTGGTATGGCCCTAACCTCAGGTTCCAGAGAACGTAGACATTCAATCACCAGATGGGAAGTTCGGTAATTTACCGTCACAATCAGCAAACGGGTGTTACTTTTTAGCAAAATTTCAGCAGGCATAAACAGAATAATTGCTCAAATATAAAAGTATCGGTTCTGGAATGGGGGATTACATTGCTTCAACGGTCTGGCTAGCACCATTTAAGCCAGGTTCTGATAGAGCAGCGGTTGTAGTTTTAATGACTTTGGCTGGAATGCCCACGGCTGTTGCCCCTGCCGGCACATCCTGGAGTACCACAGCATTCGCCCCAATACTGGCTCCATCCCCGATCGTCACCGCCCCAAAAATCTTCGCTCCTGCCCCCACATTGACTCGCCGACCCAGTTTAGGAGCTTCCAGGGGTTTCTCCAGGTAACGATTGCCCAGCGTTACGCCCTGCCGGATGATACAGTCATCTCCAATCTCGCAGTGCCCATGAATGACGATCGCGCTCTGGTGTTCAATCACCACTCGTCGCCCCACCTTAGCGGTGTAAGGCAACTCAATGCCGTAGGTGTTGCGTACTTTGCGGAATAACATGCGATACAGTACGCTCAACGGTGCCCGTAGGAGTTTAGATTGAATTCCCATGCGCCAGACCCCAAATCGGTATACTGCCACTGCTCTAAAGCCAGGTTTTGTCCAATCCTGTCCATGAGCGATCCAGTCTTCTAGAATTTGTTGCCACAGAGTGAGTGTTTCCGTCTCGGTATTTGAGTGATTCATTACAGGCTGCAATCCTTGAGACATAACCCACTACTATTTTTGACAATAAAGCTTAAAATTGCACGATTTGAAACATTAGAATTTCTGACCTTATCGTTGGCAAGGCGTAGAAGATATAGACACAAAAATTTTGGCATCCGATGCGAATTGGAGTTTTGAATTGGGCTTACCAAGATACTTCTAGAAATGGATAGTTGGCATTAAAACCGTTCTACACCTGCAAATTTCTGGTTGCTTGTAACTCGAGCCGCTTCACCGCAGGTACGAGGAGTCGGGAAAATCTTTGTAGGATTGGCAATGTTTTGCGGATCAAAAGCCTGTCGTACCCATTGCATGGTTTCCAGATCAGTCGGGGTAAACATTTCCGGCATGTAGCAGCGTTTATCGGCTCCAATGCCATGTTCCCCAGAAATACTGCCCCCTACCCGAACACATAACTTGAGAATTTCTCCCCCCAGTTTTTCCACGGTTTCCAGGGCACCGGGAACCGAGTTGTCATACAGAATCAGGGGATGCAAATTGCCATCTCCAGCATGAAACACATTGGCGACGTTGTAACCGTAATGCTGTCCTAATCGTTCAATTTCCTGCAACACATATTCCAACTTGGTACGGGGAATCACACCGTCCTGCACATAGTAATCCGGAGCCATTTTGCCCATCGCTGCAAACGCGGCTTTCCGTCCCTTCCACAGCGTTAGCCGTTCATCAGGATCCGTTGCTACTCGAACATTGCGTGCTCCATTTTGGTAACAGATAGATTCTACGCGTTTGGTATTCGTTTCTACTTCAATTCCTAAGCCATCCACTTCTACCAATAAAATCGCAGCAGCATCACGGGGATAACAGTTGGTAGCAACAACATTTTCAACGGCGTTGATACTCATGTTATCCATCATTTCCATGCCACCAGGAATGATGCCCGCACTGATAATGTCGGATACGGTTGCTCCTGCGGCTTCCACACTGGTAAAGTCTGCCAGCAACACGCGAATCGATTCGGGAACTTTCACCAGACGCAGGGTAACTTCTGTGGCAATCCCCAGGGTGCCTTCTGAGCCGACAAATACCCCCGTCAAATCGTATCCTGGCATTTCTGGAACCGAACCACCCACATCTACGATACTGCCATCCGGCAATACCAGCTTCAGGCCCAACACATGGTTTGTGGTCACGCCGTACTTGAGACAGTGAACGCCTCCAGAATTTTCTGCCACATTGCCCCCGATCGAGCAAATGATTTGGCTGGACGGATCCGGCGCATAAAAGAAACCTGCACCACTGACGGTTTGAGTCACCCAACTGTTGATTACACCGGGTTGTACTACAATCCGCTGATTGTCCAGATCCACGTCCAGAATTTGCTTCATCAGTGCTGTGACAATTAATACGCAATTTTCAATCGGTAAAGCCCCCCCCGATAAGCCCGTGCCCGATCCTCTGGCGATGAAGGGAATCTGATTGGCAGCACAGACTTTGACGATCGCCGCTACATCTTCAGTGGTGCGGGGAAGTACGACGATCGCAGGCCGCTGACGGTAGCTGGTTAACCCGTCACATTCGTATACCAGGAGTTCTTCTTTGCGGCGCACCACTCCGTTTTTGCCGATGATCGCCTCAAGCTGATGAGCAATCAGCGACCAATCGGTTTGAGTGTTGGGGGGAACTGTCAGCATGAAATAATGGGAGAAAATCCTACATTCTGATCCTATAGTAGTCTCAATAATCTTGTAGCAGTCTCAATAATCTTGAGCGAATCGAAGGGAGTGAACTTGCATTCAAGGTAATAGAGCTATAGCTCAAGCGTGGCGTAGAGATGCAAGAGGTGATGAATTATGATTGTTCTCTCACACGAGAGCAGCCAAAAAGCTATAACCCTAACATCTCTCCGGATGGATTTTCTGATCAGTTAGCAGCGGAAAGAGTGAATCCACTAAAAACTTAATGTTCTATACAGACAGACTAAATTTTTCAATGTTAATCTTAGATTGTCTACTTCAAAATTCCTTTAAGAACCTAAAAATAATAAAGCACAGAGGCATGAAGGCATAAGGTATCAAAGTGAACATTGCCGATAAATGCTGAGGATCGAATTTCAGGTTACGCCCCCAATCCTGTAAAGCAAGGAGATTTTGGTCATACAAGTGCTCTTCGATACCACCTCAAACCACCAACCTCAAGCGCTCTTACTAGAAAAGAGGCTTGTAGATGCTGATCTGAATACTAAATACCAATTCACCTAACGTTGTGATTTCAAAGTAATTAATTGGCAATCAAGCTCAGCAAGTAATTGATTAACGCCGACATATCAATATTTTCACCTGACCAAACCTAGGCGTGATTCCAGTGTAGTTGGTCCCGACTTCGCCTAAAGACTCAATACAAGGTTGCAACTATGAATTCAGGTGTGCAGACCGATTCGCTTTCCCGCCTTCTAGGGGAAAATCTAGCCACTGTCCCAGAACTTTTAAAGCAGCTTCCTCTGTCTCAGATGGAACCAGAGTTACTGGTACATTTCTCCCAGGAACTTGAGCTACTCCAGCTTGACTTGGGGCAGGTAATCTTTTCTAATCATATCAATAGTCACAGCATTGATTTTGCTCCTGGTGAACACAACAGGGCTGATGCAACGGATTTGTTGATCGTTTGTCAGGGACGGGTGCGCTTACTGGCATTTGATGCCCATCGACAACGACTGGTTTCAGTCAAGAGTTTAGAGGTGGGTGAAATTTTTGGCGCAGACCAGGTGTTTTCTAGCACACCACTGCCCTATCATGCGATCGCTGCCTCCCCAACTCAAATTGCCCGCCTCAGTCACGACAAAGTGCAGCCCTGGTTGCAACAATTACCCGATCTACGGGATTTTTTAGAGCAGCAGACCCGATGACGGGAGCATCTCATCTTTTTCAAAACGTCCACCCTGTTGCGATCGCTAGCCAGCTATCAACTCCAACACTTATTACCTCTGCTAGCAGAAGATCGAATTGCCGCAGGAGAACGATTAGCTGATTCTCACCTTTCCCAGGGAAACCATTGCTGGTTGCAGTACGGGCATATTGCTAGTCCAGAGAATACAACACAGGTTTCTCAGATCGGAGATTCCTGGGGGTATCCTGATCCGGTGCCCTCTGACTGGCTGGCTGAAACAGAACTAATGCTTTACAAGCTACCCGAAGAACACTAGCAAGCCGCCTGTGCGATCGCTCCCATCCTGAGTCAGAAGGCTGCCATTAGCAGTCTATCAGATGCAACTTCCCATGCAATAGGAGTAGGAAACTGGGGCAATCCAGGCAGTTCTCCATCGCCTCTCACAGTCCCACGCTTCCCCCCATGTTCTGTTTCTGCCGCTACAAAGGTCATTCCTGCCGCTCACCTCGTTGGTTCGGTAGCAGCAGCAGAACAATCTCCAGAACTGATTCCTGCACAACTAGAGGTTGTGTTTCCGGCTCCGACGCGGCAGCGATCGCGCAGGCGTTTCTGGCCGTCTTACCCCTTTATCGAACAGCAGAGCACTTCCGACTGTAGTGCAGCCTGTCTCGCCATGATTAGTCAGTATTGGGGTAAACGCTTGAGCATTAATACACTCCGTAATCTGGCTAACGTAGGGAGATCGGGGACTTCCCTCAAGAATCTGGCTGGTGCGGCTGAACGTGTCGGATTTCAAACCCGTCCTGTGCGAGCCAGTTTAGGACGGTTAGCAGAACTGGGAAATCCCTGGATTGCTCACTGGCAGGGCGATCATTATGTGGTGGTATATTGCACTCGTCGTCATCGAATTTTGATTGCGGATCCAGCAGTTGGCAAACAATTACTGACGTTAGAAGAGTTTCAGGCGAATTGGACAGGATATGCCCTGTTACTGGAGCCGAGTGAACGGTTTCAATCGGTAGAAAGCGAGGAACTTTCTCTGGGACGGTTTTGGTCTGCAGTGCTGCCTTATCGTTCCGTGCTTCTACAAATTGTTTTGGCCTCCTTGCTGCTGCAGGTTTTTGGCCTAGTCACCCCCTTGTTTACCCAGATTATTCTGGATCGGGTGATTGTCCAAAAGAGCATAGCCGCTCTAAATGTGTTTGTGATTGGTTTAGTACTGTTCAGCATTTGGCAAATTGGTTTAACGGCTGTACGCCAGTATTTGCTGGACTATTTCTCCAATCGGCTGGATCTCAGTTTTATTAGCGCTTTCATTAACCACACCTTAAAGCTACCCTTGCAGTTCTTTGAATCCCGCCATGTGGGCGACATCATTACGCGGGTGCAGGAGAACCAAAAAATTCAAGTGTTTCTGACTCGTCAGGCGGTTACAGCCTGGTTGAATGCTCTCACAGCAGTGGTCTACGTGGGGCTGATGGCTTACTACAACTGGCAGCTCACGCTGCTGGTGCTGGCTCTGTTACCTCCGATTATTATCCTGACGGTTGCTGCCAGTCCTTTCCTGCGGCGTATCTCCCGTGCCATTTTCAAAGAAGCGGCGGCGCAAAACTCCTCGCTGGTTGAAATGATTAGCGGAGTCGCAACCGTTAAGGCTACTGCTGCCGAGTATGAAATGCGCTGGTTGTGGGAAGATCGCTTTACTCGCCTGCTCAACGAACGATTCCGGGGCCAGAAGTTTGCTTTGGGGCTGCAAACGACCAGCAGCCTGATTAATACCGTGGGCAGTACGTTGCTCCTGTGGTTTGGAGCCAAGTTGGTGATTCAAGATCAACTGACGATCGGCCAATTTGTTGCCTTCAACATGCTGATTGGCAATGTGACTGGACCAGTTCTGGCTTTGGTGGGATTGTGGGATGAATGCCAGGAGGTGTTGGTTTCAGTCGAGCGGTTGAATGATGTGTTCTCAACTCCGCCGGAAGAGTCTCCTCGGAATCCCATGTTGGTACTGCCCCCATTGAAGGGAGAGGTGCGGTTTGAGAATGTCACCTTCCGCTATGAGGGAACTGAGAAGAACGTTTTGCAGAATATTTCCCTGGAGGTACAGCCTGGTCAGACGATCGCCATTGTCGGGCACAGTGGGTCTGGAAAAAGTACCTTCGTTAAGCTCCTGCAGGGACTGTATCATCCCACCAGTGGTCGTATCTGGATCGATGGCCATGATATTCGCCATGTCTCTCCACCCTCCTTGCGATCGCAATTGGAGGTGGTGCCGCAAGAGTGTTTCTTGTTCTCCGGCACGATTCTGGAAAACATTACACTGTTCCGTCCAGAGTTTACGTTGGAGGATGTGATTCAGGTTGCTAAGCTGGCAGAAGCACATGGCTTCATTCAAGATTTGCCGTTGGGATACAACACCAAGGTGGGTGAACGCGGTGCCAATTTATCTGGTGGACAGCGACAGCGGATTGCAATTGCCCGTGCATTATTGGGAAATCCTGTTATTCTGTTACTGGATGAAGCCACCAGTTCTCTCGATACAAAATCGGAACGACGCTTTCAGCAGAACTTAGCCCGTATCAGCCGCGATCGCACGACGTTCATCATTGCTCACCGTTTGTCTACGGTACAGCACGCGGATCGCATTCTAGTGCTCGATCGGGGCGTGTTAGTAGAACAGGGCACCCATGCAGAACTGATTGTAGCGCGAGGGCTTTACTATCACTTGGCTCAACAGCAATTAAATCTCTAAGTTGAGGGATTCAATTGATAAATCTGCCAGATTGGCAGATTTAAACTTAGCTTACTACTACTATGGATGATAAAGGGATGATAAAGCAGGTTTTCAATGGATATAGCAAAATTCACCCTGCAAAGGCTCCACTTCAGAGCTTTCTATGTTACGATTCCACGCTCTATCTTGGAACTTATACTTTTAATGATTGATCCATCTAACTAGAAGTTCCCAAAAATAACTTTAAAGTCTCACCTGATTGTTAAACGTTACCTGGTTCAGATGATTTCGTCCTCACACAAACTCCTCGGGCTAATGTATGGTTGTTACCCCCAAATCGCCAATTCAGGAGAAAGAGACAAAATCTCATTCTTCGACAGCATCTCCTCAATGGTCATTCCCCCTGCAGACCGTTCTGGATCAACCTCCTTCCAACCTGCCCATCCGATTCATTCTGGGAGGAACTGTGTTTGGCTTACTGTTCGCAACGTGGGCCTGGATTGGACATACGGATGAGATGGCTCAAGCTAGAGGGAAGTTAATTCCCAAAGGGGAAGTGTTTCAAGTTCATTCTGTCGATGCTGGCAAGGTGGTTCGCATTGCTGTGCAAGAGGGCCAAACCGTAGAAGTTGGACAGGTTTTAGTCGAGTTGGATACTGAGCTAGCCAGAAAAGATGTTGAATGGTTAGAGCACCTGTTGCAATCCTCGCAACTGGAATTGTTACAGACTCAAGGTCTGTTGGATAAAACCAAATTACAGGCAGAAACCCGTGCCGCGATTGCGAAAACAGCCATCAGTATGCAGGAAGCCGCGATTGCTCAGTCCAGGAATAATGTGGCCAATAATCAGGACTTGTTATCGCAATTTCAAACCGATGCCCGTGCTCAGGAGGAACGGTTGAAACGGTTAAAACCCCTGACTCAACAAGGTGCCATTTCTCAGGAAAACTTATTTGCGGCAGAACAGCAATTGCGCGATCGCCAGCGCAACATCACAGAACGACAAAATGCTTTGCAACAAGCTCAAGCTGAGGCTAACCGATTACAAATTGAGTTAGCTCAAAAGCAGGAGGAGGCCCGCCAAAGCCAATTAGAAGCACAACAGCAAGTTCAGTAACTCACTGTAAAATTGACTGAGTTGCAAGCAAAGGTCAAAGAAACCCAAATCTTACTGGAAGAAACCAAAACTAAACTCAAGCAGCGCTTCCTGCGAGCACCTGCGAACGGCGTAATCCTCTGGCTCAATGTGCGTCGCAGTGGTGTCTATACTCAACCGGGACAAACAATTGCTGAAATTGCTCCTCAAGGCCAACCCCTAGTCATCTCTACCAGCTTACCCAGTTCCGAAATGGGGTTTGTTAAAGTGGGGCTGCCTGTGAATGTCAAGCTGGATGCCTACCCCTATCAGGATTACGGAATTGTTCCGGGGCGTGTCAGTGCCATTTCTTCTGACAGCAAATCTGACCAGCAATTGGGGCAAGTCTATCAGGTTGAAGTTACTCTAAACCGTGACTATGTTCGTGCCAAAGGTCAAACCCTCAAATTTAAGCCTGGACAAACGGCTGTAGCTGAAATCGTCACCCGTCGTCGCCGCATTGCAGATGTGCTGCTAGATCCCCTGAAGAAGTTGCAGGGCGGTACAAATTTATAGACTGAACAATAGCTTGGACACAGTATCTACTGTACTGGGAGAAGAATTTATGAGCTATCAAACGTCCTACTCCGAAACCACTCGTGCAAAGGTTGATAAAGTCATGGAAGCGGATCAATTTGCTCAAGTTGTTGAAGCCATCCTGGCTGGCAAGTATTCCTGGGCCTGTGTTTTAATCTTACGGTTTGCTGGGTATAATCCGCTGCACTACATTCCCTATCGAACATACAATCGCTTAATTAAAGACAATATGCAATCGAAATTAAAACCTCAAGATAACAAACCATCTAGTAATATTCAAAAGACTGAGAAAAGTATTACCTCAGACGTTGATAAAAAATCTTTTTCAGAAATTCCTCAAAAATCATTGAATCAAATTCAAGATTTGGCTTATCTTGAAGCGGTTCACGAACACCATCAAGTACTTGGCGGACATCAGCTGATCTGGGTCAATAACTGGTTGATTGGCTGAAATAATGCCATTGTGGCAATACAATCTACTCGGTTCAGCCTTATGGTATGAATACTGTTTTCGCAGAAAAGAGTAACGGCCATGAAACACCCATTTGACTCAAGTGCAGTCGAATTGGAAACCCTTGATTTAGAGTTTGCAGACGATCTGGCACTGGATGAGCTTGAAACTACTACAGGTAGTCTACGCTTGACCACACTAGCTCTTGGAGAGGAAGGTGGCAGCGGTGATTACATTCCTCGTCCTCCCAAGTGGCCCCCAGTCTATCCTCCCCATCCCCCCATCAAGCCTCCTATCCAACCACCTGAAGTCACAACCCTGGCTTTAGGAGAAGAAGGCAGTTATCCCAATCCGTTGCTCTAAAATTTGATAACTCAGCATCCAATGGCAGTAAAAGGTTTTGATTACTGTCATTTTTAATGCATTAACAATTTCACCAGTCGTTGAGTGATGGGATACCCCGTTTGTTGCTCAAAATTTAAAAACATTGGGCTGGGATTTACTTCCAGAAAGATGTAATCCCCTGCAGGGGTTAATCTCCAGTCGGCCGCCGTCCATTCCAGCATCAGAGCGCAGGCGATCGCATGGCGTGGGCAGCATGGACATCTGTAGAATTTCCCAGTACTAAAATCTTCATGGGATGATGACCTGATAGTTTTCTAAATCTATCATTCGTCAATCTATAAAAGACTGCCAAAGTGGCACCATTACTTCTGATGAATTGATTAAGCTAGCCATACATCTTGAGAGTATTCCTATGCTAATCAAGGATCTGTCTTACCTGGAAATCATCAATCAGAACCTGATCTTTTCTGGTGTCAATGGTTCTGATGGTTTACTGCTATCTATTCAGGATACGGCACTTGCCTTATACCTGGGTTCTCAGCTCTTGTTTCAGACAACGCTGCCAACTGCACCGACCGGAATTTCTGTTTCCGCGATCGGGGTGTCAGGCGTTGCTATTTCCAGTAGCACCCAAAACATTAATGGAGCTATCTAGTCCTTAGTGAGCGTGGACTTTAGAGGAGTATCAGTTAGCGATGGCTGGTTCATTCTCACTGAAACTTCTACTCTAGTTCCTGGAACTTAACATCTATCAATCAAACTGTGTAGTGTAATTAAGTTTTCATTCCTATGATGATCAACAACTTGAATCACCTGGAAAGTATTCTGGATGTCCATGCTATTTCAGGTGGAGTTTTTGTAGGTGTTACAGCTGATGCCATAGCTATAGGCGATTCATCCACCACCTTGACTAGAACAACTGCCATAGTTAAACCATTAGGAAATGGTGGCTCTATCGGAAAGGGACGTGGAATTGCTATTGCAAGTGGGGATAATTCACTTGCAGGGGTTGATGTATACGGCTTTGGAGATGGGTGCGTGTCACCTTCTTGGTAGGAAAATTAGGCTAGAGGAGAAGAATATC
>NZ_JBRAGO010000018.1:14203-52053 GCF_052746595.1 Leptodesmis sp. | reverse complement strand
CGGTGAGAATCCTTGATTTATAGGGGTTTCAGGAGTTTTCTGCACCACCAAGCCCGCATCACGCAAAAGAATCCAAAGGGAGATCTGATTCGTTCTACAGCCGTTCCTGCTCGATTTATTCATGAAGTGATGAATAATAGCCGCGCGAAGCGACAAGCCATTATCTTAGATTGCTGCTTCAGTGGGGTATTTGATCCGGCTTTACAAACGAAGGATGATGGCTCAGTAGACTTACAAGGGCAGTTAGGGGCTGAAGGGCGAGTGGTATTGACCTCTTCTAGTTCAACGCAATATTCTTTTGAACAACAGGGTTCCGAATTATCCCTTTACGCTCGTTATTTGGTTGAAGGGATCGAGACTGGAGCAGGCGATCGTGATGAAGATAGCAAAATCTTAATGCGAGAGTTGCATGATTATGCCAGCAGTAAAGTACACGAAACCGCACCTAACATGACTCCTAAGCTCATCATCCTGAAAGATATGGGCTTTGAGATTGTCTTGGCTAAGGCAAAAGTGACTGATCCGAAGCTGAGATACCGTCGACAAGTTGAACGATATAGCAGCCGCGGAACTATTTCTTCAATTGGACGAACTATTTTAGGAGAACTGCAAACCTAATTAAAGTTATCTCCAGAAGTGACTAGAGATATTGAAGCTAAAGTTCTCCGACCTTATCAGGAGCGTTTAAAGAGTTTGCAGCAATATCGACAAGTATTCCTGGAAGCAGTGGAGCAAGAATACCCCTTACGTCAGGATGTTCAGTCTGAACTAGAAGATTTGCGGGAAGTTTTGGGATTACGGCAGGAAGATATAGAGCCAATTGAACAAGAAATTGTCGCTCAGGGCACTCAAAAAACAAAGGCTGAACGAGAAGATGATCAACAGAAGCTGCAATATGATGAATTAGCATCAAGTGAAGCCACGATCGCACATCAGCAAGAAATACAGGTTGCCCAACAAAAACAGAATGAGCAGGCACCCCAATTAGCCGATATAAGCAACAACTTAGAATCCTTAAATCATCAAACAAGTTCTGCTCAAGATAGATTTAAATCTAAGTCTTTTATAACTGCTGCCTCTAGCATCTTGATACTATTGTTCGGTGGTATCTTACTATCCAACAAAGCTCTATTCTCGAACAAGGTTAATAATGAAAACCATAGTGATGATAAAGTTACGACTTACACTACGGGCGCATTAAGTATTACAGGTAACAGGCAGCATGTATGCAACGTGCTTCTGCCTCGAGGCCCTGGAATTGGAGGTAGTTTCTTCTATCCCGAAGAAGAAAAGCTGTGGCAAGAGCTTCAATGTAAGAGTCTCTATTGCGACTTGAATGATCCTAACTGTAGAAGTTCTCTGAAATCTCAATGGGCCAAACCCGATCAAGCCAGCTCTAATAAGAGTAATGCAGATGATAAGACGGACGATCAGATTGTAGATCAGATTCTTCAATCTCCAACTCAACCCATACCTCAGCGCTCCTATAGTATTGGGTCACTTAGTACTGAGCAAATGAATGGGTTGAATGGTTTGTTTAGTCAATTTAATCAGGTAGACAATTCATTAGAGCCTGTAGAGTCTGGTAGTGCAACAACTTATCAGGGCTGGAAGGCTCTTTGTATTGGTGAACAAGGTCAATCCGGGTGCCCGAAGTCTGCAAAACATGAAATTGTCAGTTACGGAAACTTCTCGGACAGTGCAAGATTATGGACATCTAGAGGATGGGTGCTTTATAAGCCATAAATGTTAGCCCTACAATTCTGGAGGGGCAGGACAGGTAATGCTTATCGATCGCCCTGTTTTGGGATGAGTCAAGGTAAGGTGATAGGCGTGCAAATGATAGCCACAATCGCCAGGGACAGGAACCTTTTCAGGATGGCTGCAAGATGCTGATCGGGGAACGCCTCCCACGTCATAGAGCGGATCGCCCAGTAAGGGGTAGCCCACTGCGGCTAAATGAATCCGGATTTGGTGGGGGCGTCCGGTGAGAATGGTGACTTCTAGCAAAGTGGCATCAGAGCGACGCTGCAAAACCCGGCATTCACTGTGGGCAGGCAAGCCATTACTGGTCGCGCCATACACATAGCCCAGAACTGGATGAGAAAGTTTACCGATCGGCTGGGTAATGGTGAAGTCATCCTCTAGATCTCCGGCTCCCACCAGTGCTCGATACACTTTGCGAATCTGGCGATCGCGCATTTGTTGTGTCAGATGAGAGCGGGCCAGGGGCGATCGGGCCAGCAGCATTAAGCCAGACGTCCCCCGTCCCAGGCGATGAATCGGGATGGGTGTGTCCTGGGGATACTGCTGTTGCAATTGCCAGAGCAGCGTATGTTCTAAAAATCCTCCCCCCGGTAAGACAGGTAATCCAGCAGGCTTGGCGATCACCCACAGATCTTCGTCCTCATGCAGAATTTCAAAGGCCAGTGGCACCTCTGGTTCTTCCCAGGGGGGGGCGGTGATAAGTGAGCCATTGTCCAGCCTGCAGCCGTTCCTCAGCCGTGGTTACTCGGTCATTCAATAACACCTGCCCCAGAACAATTCGTTCCTGCCATGCAGATGGACTGGAGTGACGATAGTGACGGGTGTAATACTCCAACACCGTTTGCCCTGCAGATCGGCGATCGACCTGTTCTCGATAACTCCAACCCTGATTCATCATCCTACCTACTCCCCCCACCTCTTAACACTTTGTGGAATCTACACGCAATAGACATTAAGATCGCTATGATCCAAAATGTATGACTAACTTTATTGAAATCGCTTAGAGTTTCCCATGACCTCCTACGCTTCTTCGACGGCTCGGGCTGAGATGACTGAATTGCGGCGTTTGCGGGGCTTATTGCCACCAGAGTTGCAAAGTTGGGTTTCGGTTGAGGCGACCACTGCCGTCAATCCACCCTTAATTACCTCGGAAGAAATTGGTAAAGATGAGGTGGAGGTGCTGATTGACATGGTGAAGTGGGAGCAGCTGGCGACAGACCAGCGCAATCTCCTCTTCTGGCATGAAGTGGGCCGCATCCAGAACGACACGATTCCCAGGGATGGCTGGGAAATGGCAGCCTTGGCGATCGGCCTGGGGGGTGCTGTGGGTGAACTCTGGGTGCAGGATGGCCTGTTGCTGGTTCTGGCCCTGGCGCTATGCGGTGTTTCGGGCTGGCGCTTGTGGCAGAAGAATAACAATGAGAAGACCGTAAAGGATTTGATTGAGGCTGATGAACGGGCGATCGCGCTGGCCACTCGCTTTGGCTATAGTCTGCCCAATGCTTACAAGAGCCTGGGAAGTGCTCTGAAGGTACTGATTGAACAATCACCCAAGAAGAAACTGCGGTCTAGGTATGAGTCCCGGTTAGATGCGCTGAAGAAGAGTGCAGCCAAGGCCAAAGCCCGCATGAAAGAGCAGCAACCTGTCGATGAAGCGTATTAGGCACTTTCCAGAAACGCGATGTTGCGAATCGTGGGGGCCGGTTTTGTCCATTAAGTAGGATTTGATCAGGTTTTCCACAAAAAATTGAACTTTTTTACAGGTTTTCCACAGGTTTCCGCAGGTTTTCCACAGCCTGAAAAGGGAGCAACCAACAAAGAAACAAAAAATAAGGGGAAAGGTTGATCCTTTCCCCTTATTTGATTTGTTTTTTGGGTTGATTTTGCTCCTATTCCCACTCGATCGTGCCCGGTGGTTTGGAGGTAATGTCATACACTACCCGATTCACGCCGCGCACTTCATTGACAATGCGATTGGAGATAGTTTCCAGCAGATCATAGGGAACTCGTGCCCAGTCTGCAGTCATACCATCTTCACTGGAGACAAAGCGCAAGACGATCGGATAAGCGTAAGTGCGCTGATCACCCATCACACCGACACTGCGAATGGGTAGCAGGACGGCGAATGCTTGCCAGAGGTCATGATAGGTTCCAGAGCGGTTGATTTCCTGACGCACTATAAAATCGGCATCCCGCAGAATATCCAACCGTTCATCGGTGACTTCTCCCAGGATACGAATCGCTAAACCGGGACCAGGGAAGGGATGACGGTTGACAATTTCTTCGGGCAGGCCGATTGATCGTCCAACCTTACGAACTTCATCCTTAAACAGCTTGCGTAGAGGCTCGACTAGCTTAAAGCGAAGGTCTTTGGGCAGCCCACCGACATTATGATGGCTCTTGATCTTGACGGCCACCCGTTCTCCCGTTTTGGGATCGACGTTGGTATCGGCAGATTCAATCACATCCGGATACAGTGTGCCCTGTGCCAGGTAATCAAATGGCCCCAGACGACGGGATTCTTCCTCGAAGACGCGAATGAACTCATGACCAATGCGTTTGCGTTTTTCCTCGGGGTCGGTGACACCCGCGATCGCAGTCAAGAACCGTTCTCGCGCATTCACATACTCCACAGGAATGTGAAATTGCTCGCGGAAAAGCTTTACCAACCGTTCCGGCTCCAGTTTCCGCATAAAGCCCTGGTCAATGAACATACAGGTAAGTTGATCGCCAATCGCTTTGTGCAGCAGAAAGGCTAGAGTAGAAGAATCCACACCACCGGATAATGCCAGCAGTACTCGCTTATCGCCGACTTTGGCCCGGATTTCTCGAATCGATTCTTCTACAAAGGCGGCAGTTGTCCAGGTGGGTTCGCAGTCGCAGATGTGATAGACAAAGTTGCGGATGAGTGCCTGTCCGCCAACGGAATGCACCACTTCCGGGTGGAATTGCACACCGTACAGCTTTTTGTCGTGATGGGCGATCGCGGCGTTGGGCGTGTTCTCGGTATGAGCCAGAATTTCGAATCCATCGGGAAGGCGGGTAACAGAATCCCCGTGGCTCATCCACATGGTGCTGCCGTCTTCCACATTGGTCAGCAAATCGGTGGGGTCGTCAATCATGAGGGAAGCTTTGCCATATTCGCCACGCTCGGATTGTTCTACCTCACCGCCCAGTTGCTGCACCATCAGTTGCATGCCATAGCACACGCCCAGCACAGGAATTCCCAGCTTCCAAATTTCTGGGTCACAATGGGGGGCACCTTCGCTGTAGACGGAACTGGGGCCACCGGACAAAATAATACCTTTCGGATTGAGTTGGCGCAGTTGTTCTGCCGTGGTGCGATAGGATAGTACTTCCGAGTAGACTTGAGTTTCCCGGATGCGGCGGGCGATCAGTTCTGAGTATTGTGAACCAAAGTCCAGAATGACGACCATCTGACGGTTCAGATGTGGCATGGAATCAGTTGAAGTAAGCGGTTGAGTTTGTAGAGTCACCACTGGAATCCTGGTAATTGAGCTAGGTGAACGAATAGGGTGTCTACGAAAACAGTCTATGAAGAAACTATTTACAAAAATTAAAAATTAATCTTTTTATTCTAACGCGACTGACAAACCTGTTTCAGTAAATTATCTCCAATCATGCTGGTGATAATAATGTGTCGCTGGCGATCGAACAGCACAGTTCCCACCGTCACAGCGCGATCGCAGTGAGTCTGAATATAAGCCTGAGGGCGGTGATCAATGGTAGCGGCGATCGCCCCATAGACTCTGTTTACCCAGTGGCTACCGGTGCGATCGTCCAGTGCTCGTAAGTAAGCAAGGCCATCCTCAGCCGTTGGACTGGCAAAGACTTTTTGCATTTCCTCTGTTGGCAACCCCGCGTTGGCGCAGTGAGCTGTGAGAATTTCCAGACGTCCATCTGCTACATGGTGGTGGGTATGAAAAATGCCGCCTGCCAGCTTCAACAGCTTACCGTGATAGCCAAACAGCAGAATTGATTTTACTCCCTGGATTCCCGCTTCTACCAGCAACGGCCCCAACCAGTTTGCGGTTTTGATTAAGCGATCGGGATCCACCCCTAACCGCTGGCTCAAGTCCAGTCCGTTCTCTCCCACACAAAATACCAGGGTATCAAACTGATCTTGCTTCTGACGTAACTCCTCCCGGTACGCCTGCAACTGTCCCGGAGCACTCAACGGTTGAGAAATACCACTGGTGCCCAGTAAAGACAACCCCTCAACCACCCCAAAGGCTTCATTCGATGTGCGTTTTGCCAGTTCTCGTCCCTCTGGTAGGATGAGCGTGACTTGCAGCTTTTCTCCTGGTTGTAGAAGCGGTCGCAAGTTTTCTAAAAATAACCGTCTGGCATAGCGGGAAATGGATAGTTCTCCAGCCTGCGATCGTCCCATTCCTTCTCCGGCCATCAGCAGGATTGGTTCTTGCTGATCCATGGTTCCCCATTTCACCAGTGCCCAGATGGGAGTATGCCGGGTCAAATCCAGATTGTCTCCGGGATCGCTACGAGTAATGGCTAATGCCTGTTCTTGACTCAGTCGAGCCACCTGTTCAATACCAATTTCAGCTGTTTCGGCAGGCTCCAGAAGTTGGACAGGTACAGCCGCAACGGGTTGAGATGATCGCAGTCGTTTGTAAGGCCGCGATCGCAGCCGCACAGGCAAACACCGGCAGTGTGTAACCAGAACGGGGAGCCGTCATCGAAATGAGAACCTAAAGAATCGAGAGATGGTATCGTAGTTTTTGCTCATGTTGATTTATCTTCACGCCCCTGTCCTAACAAGGTGTATCTCACTCAAAAGATTGCCATATCCTAACCCCTAATTGTAATGACACCAGGGTTCCATGTGGGCAGTGCGTTACGCTAGCGCTAACAGCATCCTACGGGTACGATCTGGTTTGTTAATCACCTGATCTCCGACCCTCTTTCCCTCCTATGGCTCAACCTGCTGTTTTCATGGACCGCGATGGCGTGCTCAATATTGAAGCAGGCTACATTCATCAGGTGGAGAACTTGCATTTAATTCCTGGTGTAGCCCAGGCCGTAAGAAAGTTGAACGATCGTGGCATTTTCTGCTGTCTGGTGTCTAATCAATCGGGGCCAGCACGAGGCTATTATCCAGCCAGCCATGTGGAAGCCTTGCACGATCGCTTGTGCCGCCTGTTGCAGTCAGAAGCAGGTGCCCACCTGGATGCCCTGTACTATTGCCCCTACCTGAGCCAACCAGAAGGGGGCATAGATCCGCATTACACCCGCTGGAGTACCTGGCGCAAGCCCAATACGGGTATGTTCATTGCCGCGGCCTGGGATCACGATTTAGATATTTCCCGCAGCTTTATGATTGGGGATAAAGCCACGGATGTGGATATGGCCCACAATGCAGGTTGTGTTGGAATTCTGGTACAAACGGGGTTTGGGGAACAGGTTCTCAGCGGCGATTATCAACACCATACCCAGCCAGATTATATTGCGAAAGACTTGTCCGATGCAGTGGACTGGATTTTGCAGCAGTGAAAATCTGCCGCTGTTCAGCCATCAATTTCTGCACTCTGTTTCCCATCGGTGCGTTACGCTAGCATCGACTTAGAATGGCATTCCAGCTGCTTGTAGACACTGAGGGACATGGGGCATTATGGCGATCGTGATTGCGGGAGAGCGGAGTGGAGTGGGCAAAACGACCGTCACGTTATCGTTGTTAGCCTACCTCAGGCGGCAAGGATGGCAGATTCAGTCCTTTAAGGTTGGCCCCGATTATATTGATCCCATGTTTCACAGTGCCGTTACGGGTCGTCCCTGTCGCAACCTGGATCCAGTGCTGACTTCCGAACTGTACATTCAACAGTGCTTTGCCACCCACTCTCTACCAGTCGATGGCGTTCTGATAGAAGGGGTGATGGGGCTGTTTGATGGAGCAGGGGAAACAATTAAAAATAAAAAATTAAAAATTAAAAATGAAACAGTTCTAACCCTTGGGTTTGGCAGTACAGCGCATGTGGCACGGTTATTGAATATTCCAGTGGTGCTGGTAGTGGATTGTAGTCGCATGTCCTATTCGGTGGCAGCACTGGTGCATGGGTATCGCTCCTTTGATCCATCAATTCAATTTGCGGGAGTGATTCTGAATCGGGTGGGCAGCGATCGCCATCTGGAACTGCTGCGATTGGCCCTGGAACCTCTGGCCATTCCCATCCTGGGAGTATTGCGCCGCCATGCGCAGATCCGGATTCCCGATCGGCATCTAGGTCTGGTGCCTACGGCTGAACTGACTCATTTTCAGACTTTGATTGACCAACTCGCAGACCTGGCCGAAGGGTGGTTTGATTGGGCACAGTTGCTGCCGTTAGTGAGGGGGGGAATAGGGCGCAAGGAGTGGGAAGTGGGGAAAGAGAAGGGAGATGGGGGAGATGAGGGAGGAATCCAAAATCCAAAATCCAAAATCCAAAATTTACCTTCCCCCCAATCCCTCATTCCCATCGCGATCGCCCAGGATGCGGCCTTCAGTTTCTACTACGCCGACAATTTAGAGTTACTGGAAGCCTTGGGAGCAAAATTAATCTTCTGGAGTCCATTAAAGGATGCAGAATTGCCGCCAGGAGTAAGAGGTTTGTATCTGGGAGGCGGTTTTCCGGAAATGTTTGCGGAGGAATTGTCTCGTAATCAAGCGGCTCGGATGGCTGTTTACCAGGCGATTCAAGCTGGAATGCCAACCTATGCGGAGTGTGGCGGGTTAATGTATCTGTGCCAGTCTTTAATCGATTTTGCCGGACAGCACTTTCCTATGGTCGGTATTCTGCCTACCACCGCAGTCATGGAAAAGCGACTAACTCTGGGATATCGGTGCGCGATCGCCCAAACCTCTAGCCCTCTTGTCGCTTCGGGAGATATTCTCTGGGGCCACGAATTCCATCACTCCCACCTCACCACCGAGCCAGAACAGCCCCTATTTGCCCTAGAGAACCCCAGTCAATCAGTTCAAAATTCAAAATTTTCACTAAGCAATCCAAAATCCAAAATCCAAAATCCAAAATCCCTTGAGGGCTGGTATTTCCCTCACCTGCACGCCTCCTACATTCATCTACATTGGGGCGATCGCCCTGACTTTCCCCAACGTTTTTTAGACCATTGCCGCAAATTTCGCTCCTCTCTACGGCCGTGCTGAAACGACTCCCCGCTTCACCTGCTCTCCGTACATGGCTCGAAGTACTAATGCTGGATCGACCCATTGACCGGAGAATTTCAAGCCCCAGTGCAGGTGGGGGCCAGTGGTACGACCAGTCATGCCCACTCGACCAATGCGTGCCCCGGCAATCACGGTCTGTCCTTCCCACACTTGAATGCCGCCCTCTCGATCAATCATGTAACGGCCTCGATTATCTTTTTCTACACGGCCCTGCATATGGCAATAAATATGCTCCCACTGGCCCGATTGCACAACGACAGATGTGCCGCAGGCGCTGTCATCCGAGACTTCGACGACCTTGCCTGTCCACCAGTTGCGGATGTAGCTTCCCTGCGGGGCGGCCATATCCAATCCCCGATGATATTCAGAACCAGAAGAGCCATCCACCGCCTGCCGCACGCCAAAGGGAGATGTATAGGCTTGAAAATTTTCGACTGGGAAGGAGGCTCCAAACCAGCTACCCATTGCGATTTGATTTTGCTGAGTTTCTATAGCTCTTGCCTGCTCTTGTTGGGGTGATTGGGAAATAAAACCAGAAAAAATGGCGATCGTAGCCAGACCGCGACCAGCGAATACAAAAGTCCGTGTGGGAATTAGGAACCGAAGCAACATGCCATCACTCCTCAAGCGCTTGATGAGTTTACTGAGTGGTGCTCAGAATGCATGTTACTGCAGCTTACCCATTTTGCACGTTTTTTTGATTTCGCCACAAAAACTGTCGTATGAATCTGCCCTGGCTCCCATTCACCCAGTCACATCTAGCAGGTCTTGTTCAGAGAAGGGGATTCCATTTTGCCCAGCATGCCCATACGAATCAGCCAGAATTACGTGATGGGCACGGTGCTTCCCTTTTCCTGACGATATTTTTGATCCCAGCCTGTTGCGATCGAGATTTTTGCTGCTGTACCGTTGCGGCCAAGGCTCCTGTTCCCAGCCAGAGTATCTGCTGAGGGATGCGAGTGAAATTGGTTTGAGCCAGCGTGTGTAAGAGGGCTGGCGTACAACACGGACATAATAATGATTCGATCGGCAACATAGGGATGGATAGCGAACGATGGATTGTGGACAGTGAAGGGTGGAATAGTGACGTTGTATCTCCCTAACTATTCCCACTGGGGGCAAATTTGGCAAATACTTCTGCTTCTGTTAGATTCACTGTTTGATTGGCAAAGTCATAGTAAGCGGGTTTGCGATCGATAAAAATTTGCTTGGTGAACTCAAACCCCACCCCATCCTGAAACAGACCTGCTGGCACGAAATAGTCCCCTGCAGGCAAGAACCTGTAGTAAAGATGCGTCCCACATTCACGACAAAAGACCCGTTCCGCCCACTCTGAGGAGCGATAAGCTTTGACGTTCTCTGTACCATCGATCTGCACATCGGAACCGCAGACTACCATTCAAGCAGGGCCACCTCCCCAGCGCCGACACATGCCACAGTGACAGGCATCTACATGCTGCTTGTCTGGTGTTGTAACTGTGATGGCACCACAAAGGCACTTTTCTTCCATACTTCCCTCCTCTGCTTCCGGTGATTACTGTTTGATTCTGCCATACAATGTTTTCCATCCTCCACAGCCGCTACAGTTTGAGTTCCGCCAGACCAAGGTAGCGTACTCCAACCGGGGAGACTTCAAAGCGGCAGGGCAGGATTTGTACACCCCGTTTGATCGCCTCTCGAAATAACTTTCCATAGGCCGGATCAGCACTGTCTCCGGGTGCGAAATTAGGACAGTCGGCCCGATTAATGAAATACAGCATCACAGGTTTGGCCGCGGGCAGCAGGGCCATCAGTTCCTGCAAATGCTTCTGGCCACGAGTCGTTACGGTATCGGGAAATAGCACCAGATTCGACTGAGCCCAGGTCGTGCTTTTGACTTCTACATAGATGGGTTGAGCAGCCCCCGTCAGTAAGAAATCAATCCGGCTTTTCTTGTCCTGACCGTAGGGCACTTCAAATCGGATGTCATCGTATTTACCCAGTTCTGGAATCAGTTTGTTCATGAGGGCCAGCTTGGTGATCTGATTGGGCATTCCCGTATTCACGCCGACCCAAGTGGGCTGATTGTCGTAGACCTCGATCATTTCCAGGGTGTAGGCCAGCTTGCGGTTGGGATTATCACTTTTGGACACATAAACTGGACTCCCAACAGTAGATACTCCCGTCATCGGGCCAGTATTGGGACAGTGGGCGGTAATCACGTCACCAGAGGCAAGTTCCACATCCACAAAAAAGCGCTTGTATCGTTTCAGCAAGCGGCCCTCAAATAGGGGTGGGTACTGGTACAGGTAATCAGGCATAGCGGTACGATCGCAGCAGAGTGTGTGATTGTTCAAGGGGAAATTGGGGTTGACGTTACAGATTGAGTTATGGGTGGAAGACGGGGGCGATCGCCTGGATGCTTACCTGGCCGATCAGTTAGAGGATATATCGCGATCGCGAATTCAAAAACTGATCAGTCAGGAACAGGTGCGGGTCAATGGGACGGTCTGCACGTCGAAAAAAGCGATCGTGCAGGAGGGCGATCGCATTCAGGTGACGATTCCCGATGCCGCGCCCCTCGTCCTGGAGCCAGAACCCATCCCCCTGGAGATTCTCTATGAGGACGATCAACTCCTGATCGTCAATAAGCCAGCAGGATTAGTGGTGCATCCGGCTCCCGGTCACGCCAGTGGGACTTTGGTGAATGCTTTGCTGTGGCACTGCCGCACGGCAACCGGAACCAGCACTCTGTCCGGGATTGGCGGCATTCAGCGTCCGGGAATTGTGCATCGCCTGGATAAGGATACGACAGGGGCGATCGCCATTGCCAAAACTGACTTCGCCCATCAGCATTTACAGCGGCAATTTCACGACAAAACGGCTCGTCGGGATTACCTGGGAGTGGTGTATGGTGCCCCGAAAACGGAACAGGGCACGATTGATGCTCCGCTGGGTCGCCATCCCGTGGATCGACAAAAAATGGCGATCGTTCCCGCAGAGAAAGGTGGACGACCTGCAGTGACTCACTGGCAGATCAAAGAACGCCTGGGCAACTTCACTCTGATTAACTTTGAACTGGAAACTGGACGTACTCACCAGATTCGAGTTCATGCCGCCTCGATCGGCCATCCCATTGTTGGCGATCCGGTTTATGGCTCAGGTCGCTCCCTGGGTGTAAATCTCCCCGGTCAAGCCCTCCACGCTTGGCGACTGAAACTGCAACATCCGGTCACCAGAGCGGCGATCGAAGTAAGCGCTTCCCCACCAGACTCTTTCGTGAAACTGCTGGAAGTTCTCCGCAAAAGAACATGAGGGATGCAGTGGATTACCCTGCTAGCTTAGCTTGGGCCACCTGGAGCGCCTGACGTACCTGAGCGAATCCGGTGCCACCGTAGCTGTTGCGGGCGGATACCACTTTGGCCGGAGCGATCGCCTCGTAAATATCCGCTTCAAAGGCGGGATGCAAGCTTTTCCATTCCTCTAGCGTTAAGTCTTTCAGCAACTTGCCCTGAGCGAGGGAGGTTTTTACCACTTTGCCAACCAGATTGTAGGCTTCCCGGAAGGGCACTCCCTTGGCGGCTAAGTAATCTGCGACATCCGTGGCGTTAGAGAAGTCTTCGCTAACGGCGGCCTGCAAGCGCTGGGTGCGAAATTCCATGCCTTCCTGCAGCAGGATCGTCATCGCTTCCAGGCAGGATTGGACGGTGATCACCGCATCAAACAGGGCTTCCTTGTCCTCCTGTAAATCTTTGTTGTAAGCGAGGGGTAGCCCTTTCATCAGTACCAATAATGCCTGGAGATGACCAAAGACCCGGCCAGTTTTGCCCCGTACCAGTTCTGGTACATCAGGGTTTTTCTTTTGTGGCATGATGCTAGATCCGGTGGAGCAGCTATCTTTTAAGCTGACAAAAGCAAATTCTTCAGAGGCCCAGAGGATCACTTCTTCAGACAGACGGCTGAGGTGAACCATGATCAGGCTGGCGGCACAGAGAAATTCGATCGCAAAGTCGCGATCGCTGACTCCGTCCAGGCTGTTGGCATACACTCCATTGAAATTCAGTAACTCTGCGGTGTAATGGCGATCGATGGGAAACGTGGTTCCGGCCAGGGCACCGGATCCCAGGGGAGAGATGTTGACCCGGTTGTAAATTTCTCCTAACCGTTCCCAATCCCGCTGACTCATTTCAAAGTAGGCCAGCAGATGATGAGCCAGACTGAGAGGCTGTGCCCGCTGCAGGTGAGTGTAGCCAGGAATCAGGGTTTCCACATGCTGGGTAGCCAGATTTAGCAATACGGATTGAAACTGCCGCAGTTGCGTGCGAATGGTCTGAATTTGATCGCGCAGATAAAGCCTGGTATCCGTGCCGACTTGATCGTTGCGAGATCGAGCGGTGTGCAGCTTTTTGCCCACATCTCCCACTAATTCCGTCAACCGACGTTCTACGGCAAAATGAACATCTTCTGCATCAACACCAGGAGTGAATTTGCCCTCGCGGTATTCCTGCCGGATCTGTTCTAATCCATTGACCAGTTGTGCTCCTTCCTCTGCCGAAATAATGCCCGTGTGAGCCAGCATTCGAGCATGGGCTTGGGATCCGGTCAGGTCATACTCAATCAATTGGATATCAAAACCAATGCTGGCATTAAAGCGGGCGATCGCGGGATGGAGAGCCGACTCAAAGCGCTGGCTCCAGGTGGCAGGATTGGCTACAGCCGTGGATGGGAGATTAGTATTCAAAGCAAAGATTACCTAGAGAACTCAGATGTACGTTCCCGTATTGAAACGGTTCAGAGCAAAGTGTGCAGTGGGCAGATTAACCAAAACTGGTAAAAGTTTTAATGAAATAGCCGAAAAACAGACCAATTAGAAATGCCCAGGCTTGCCCACTTTTGATGAAATGATCGACTGCCCGCTGGACATCACCAAACAGGTCAGACTCAATTTGCTTCTCCAGCACCAGCAAATCGGCGGGGAGGTGCCAGTGTAGTTGTTGCAGGCTATCGAGCCAATGATGGGTTTGTATTAACCCGATCGCTACATCGTGAACTGCATGGATATCCATCACCGCATACTCCCATGAATGAATAAATGCTTGCCTTTTGTTAAGAGCCTACCCTAAGAAGCGGCCATTGGAAGGAGGATCTCGACTTTATTGAGATCTTCGCAGAGCCTTCCGCTACTCGACCAACACCATACCAGAAGATTATCCTTCTGATGCAAGTGGCTCCACTCGCATCACAATCAGGGTCATGTCATCAGAATTGCGGTTTTCTGGCCCGATAAACTGCTGTACCCGTTCAAATAGATACTCCAGAATATCTTGCGGGTGATCGAAGTGCTGGCAAGCCCACTTAAAGGCACTGGTCAGGTTTTCCTCATCAAACCGTTCGCCGCTCTGACTGGCTGCATCCGTGAAGCCGTCTGTGTAGTAAATCAGCACATCTCCTGGCTGCAGCTGTACCTGAGCATCCTGATAGTGAGTGTCGGCATCCAGACCGATCAACATGCCCAGTGTATCGAGCCGTTTAATGGTCTTGGTTGCGGCCTGCCAGAGCAAGGGTGGATTATGGGCTGCGTTGCTGTAGGACAACAATCGGGTTTGTGGGTCATATTCCGAGTAGAACAGGGTGACAAACCGATTGGAATTTTCCAGGTCGGCATACATAACCCGGTTCAAATGCTGCAGAATCCGGGCGGGACTGTGACCGTTGAGAACTTCTGCCCGCAGCATCCCGCGAGTCATGGTCATAATCAGTCCGGCAGGAACTCCTTTTCCCATCACATCGCCGATCGCCAGCGTCCATTTGCCTGCTTCACTACCGCCATCCCGCTTGGATCGAAGCTGGTCATAGCTGGCTGGAATGAAGTCATAGTAATCGCCTCCTACTCGACTGGCCGTTTGGCAACGGGCCGCCAGTTCCACACCCTGAATTTTGGGACACTGACGTGGTAGCAGCCGGAGTTGAATTTCCGCCCCAATTTCCAGTTCTCGATCGAGCCGCTCTTTCTTGCGTAGCTCCACCGACAACTCATCATTTTCGATCGCCACCGCCGTTTGATCGGCCACCAAGCGCACTAACTTCTGGCGAGTTTCTGTCCAGGTGTATTGCGGATCCCGGCTGAAAACATACAGTCGTCCCCGCTCCACATTTTTGACCAGAATGGCAGTACCGAATAACTGGACATTAGCTCCCAGGTAATAACTCACCTGATGGTCTAAATCTGCGATCGCCTGAGCCGTCGGAGTCATCGACCCATTAGAAGAACTCCGCACAAAGGAAGGGGCAATCTGACGCGCCGCCGACTCCAACGCCTTACGAATATCCTGACCCAGGCGGCTATCCTGACAGTGCAACCGCTCCAACCGCACCTGGCCACTTGGCTTAAACAGCAGCAAGGCTCCCCCGTCACTATCTGTTACCCGACTGGCCATCAATGGGATCAGTTCTAGAAATTGATTCAGATTATTGAAACTCCGGAGCGCGAACCCCAGAGAACTGAGCAAATCCTGAATCTTATGTTGTTCCCGATTTAGCCGTGCCACCAACTCTTTTAAGGCAAATACCGGTGTCACCTCTGGAGGCATATTGCTGCTTCCAGAGCGTTCCGGTGGTTGCGATGGCTGTCGGGGAAGGGGCACAGCAGTCATTGAGTCAAAGTTTGGCAAACTAGTATAACCAGCAATATAGATAGGCCGATGCAAACCCTAAGGCTCTCCTCAAGGAACGATCTGGATACAGACAGCACTCAAGCCCTTTAAGTCACTCAAGTGACTGCATACCAGATGCATCAAAGCCAGGTAAAGATAACTCCTTTTGCGGAAAACTAACAGAAATTTTGCAACAGATCTTAGCGAATACGATACGAACAATAGTATTAAGTTCTACCAACTTTACAAGATGTATGCTGCGGGGTGAAGTGAATCCAATGCAACTTTATGTCTCTAAATTCTAAGTAAAAGATAAAGGTTCTTGGGGCAGCATGATTCTGTTCCATGAGCCTGGATTGAGAGTTTAGATTGAACGTCTGGGCTGAGCAACTTTACGCTTTAAACCTTGTCCAAGTCTAGAACCGTAGTTCCTCTTATCGGAAAACGACCATTCTCTATCTGGACTTGATTTAGCTCTTCTCTAAGAAAAATCAGGGGCACGAGTGGATTGGTATAAGCAGGCTAAAGACCACACCCTGATACAATGTCTCGTTGACTGTTTCTAGAGCAGTCCATCCTAGCGTCCTTCAATGGAAACTGCCCATGAAAGCCCTGAACTCTTCCCCCTGGCTCTCGTTAATGTTGAAACTGGCTGGAGTGATTTTGATTCTCACAAGTCTGATTGACTACTTTGTCTTGCTGACAACAGTCAACTTTCAAAACAGTCAATCGGTAATCACGTTTACAACTGGAATGGTCGATCGCGGCTTCATTCCGTTAATAGGAATGATGTTAATTTTCTTGGGGTTATGGTCTGAGTCCGGTTCCTCCGATGCCGGGGCGCGCAACAGTTCGGCATTGAAATTGTTTGCGCTTGTAATTGCCAGCATTTTGGGGCTGTGTTTTTTCTTGATCATTTTCTGGCATGTTTTAACCACGTTGGATGCCAGGGATACGCAGTTGAAACAGGTGACCGACGAAGCCTCTAAGGCAAGAACTCAGTTATCGAGTCAGGTAGAGCAGTTGAAAGGGCAGGGGTCACAACAATTAGAAGCCCAGCTGGCGGCATTAGATCAGGCCATTCGGGAAGGGAAATTACCTCCCGATCAACTGGCTCAGGCGCAGCAACAGCGGGAAAAACTCAAAAGACTCAAAGCCGATCCCAAAGCCCTGCAGGCTGAAGTGGATGCCCAAATTGCGCCCAAGCTTGCTGAGGAGAAGAGTAAAATCGATAGCCGCGAAAAAGAGTTGAAAGATCAAACCCAAGGAACAGCCATGCGAGCCGCCCTCAGAACTGGGTTAAATAGCTTACTGCTGACGATCGCCTATTCCATCATTGGTTGGACTGGTCTTCGCCAACTGTTATCTTTGCGTTAAACATGGGCTTGTAGAGACGTTCCGGTGGAGCACCTTTACGAATGTCAAATTAGGTTACCGATTACCGTAGGATAGGGGGAATACTGATCCAGGCGTTCTCAGGAATCGGTGTGATTTAGAAACAAAACTACACACGTCTGTTTACAACGCTTAAAATAAAAACGTAAAACCCTGCTAATCACCTGAAGTGGACGAGGGCAGCGATCGTCTGAATCAACGGTGTTCTAACCCGGTTGTAGCCTATGCAAGAGAGTCGGCCACCTGTCCTTCAACGCCTTAAGCAAGACCTAAAGAATGATCTGATTGCCGGATTGCTGGTGGTTATTCCCCTGGCAACGACCATCTGGTTAACCATTACCGTGGCGACCTGGGTGATTGGGTTTCTGACGCATATTCCTAGCAAGCTCAATCCCTTTGATGGGCTAAATCCATATCTGGTCAGTAGTCTCAATCTATTGGTCGGCTTGGCGGTTCCCTTAATCTGCATTTTGGCGATCGGCCTTATGGCCCGGAATATTGCAGGCCGCTGGCTGCTAGATGTGGGGGAACGTACCCTGCAAGCTATCCCGCTGGCTGGCTCTGTTTACAAAACCCTGAAGCAGTTACTGGAAACCTTATTAAAGGATTCCGGCTCCAAATTCCGGCGAGTGGTGCTGGTGGAATATCCCCGTAAAGGAGTCTGGTCGCTAGGGTTTGTGACAGGCGTACTCAGCGGCGAATTTCAATCCCATTTCTCCACTCCGATGCTGAGCGTCTTCATTCCTACCACGCCCAACCCCACCACGGGCTGGTATGCCGTCGTCAGCGAAGAGGAAGTGATTACGCTCTCTATGCCGATTGAAGATGCCTTCAAGGTCATCATCTCCGGTGGCATTGTCAGCCCCGACTTAGGGAAGCCGACCTCTCTTCCGCCCGTCAGCCGTCTTCCCCTGGAACCTCTGGTGGAAGCACCGAGGGCCGTTCGTCCTGAAGCAGAGGCAATCCGGATTGCATTGGAAGAAGACTAAGCCTTCAAACCCCTGCAAAATGTTGTTAAGATGGCTGGGCTATCGCCTTTTGGCTATGGCATTTGCCTCTTTCTGGTTTCTATCATGCAAGCTCGTCGTATTGCCCGTGAACTGGCCTTACTCAGTATTAGCCAGCTCCCTGCCACTCAAGGAAATTTAGATGCTCAGTCGTTGCAAAATGTGGTTGTAGCGGCTGTGCGCACGTTGACTAGCGAGGCTGAGGACGCGTTGGAAGCCGCAGCAGCAGAATTGAAGCAAAGCAATGATCGCCTGCTGAAGAGCCAGACCAGAGCCGCAGACGTGCAAAGCGCCCGCACAATGGTGACTGAAGCGATCGAACTGGCACAAACAGCAATTAACCGACTGGGGGTGGCGATCGAAATCCCCGAAACCATTCAGTTAGCGAACCAGAATGATGTCCGGTCTTATACCCTGGAAATTGTCCGAACCTTGAAAGCTAACCAGGATGGGATTGATGCTCTATTAACCGAGGTGCTGGTCGATTGGCAACTCAATCGTCTCGCTGCCGTCGATCGCGATATTCTCCGTATCGCCGTTACTGAAATGGTGTACCTGGGAATTCCAGACCGCATTGCCGTGAACGAAGCTGTAGAACTGGCAAAACGGTACAGTGGAGACGAAGGCCATCGCTTTATTAATGGGGTACTGCGGCGAGTGACCGATCGGGTGAAGGTAGAAACGAAGTGAGGAGTGGAGAGGTGGACGGGTGGGTGAATGAGAGTAATGAGAATGTTACTGTCTGTTTACTGTCCACCATCCACTATCGACGCTCGCCCAATCTAAAATCCAAAATCTAAAATCCAAAATTTTTCATCTCTCAACTCTTAACTCAAAACTTTTAACTCTTAACTACTTTCTACGGCCCTGGGGAGAGCAAACTCATGACATTTGATTGGTTTCGCCGTCGCTTTGACAATGAGCAGGAAGAGACTCAATCGGCAGCAGCTGACAAGACTCAAACTGAGCCGCAGCAGGCTGAAACTGAATCTTCAGAAGCGAAGGCGGCAGAACAGGTACAGGATTATTTGAACTACGCCAAACTCGCCTATGAAAACATTCGCAAGCGGCAGTTAGCGGCTCAGCAAGCGGCGGCAGAGCAGACTCCAGCAAGCGAAGCCCAAGCGGTCAGTCCTCTTGTAGAGGAAACTACGATCGCTAGCCCTTCCCCTGCTCCTGCTACCGAATCAACCCCGGAGGTGGCCGCTCCAGAAACCCCAACTCCAGAGACGGCTGTTCCAGAAACCGTAGCTACCGAGACAGTAACTCCAGAGACGGTAGCTCCAGAGTCAACCGTTCCAGAAACCGTAGCTGCCAAGACAGTAACTCCAGAGACAATCGCTCCAGTTGCAGAGGAGCCAGCGGCTGAGACTGTGACGGAACCTGTCGCAGAGGTTGCCGAACCCGAATCTGCCACTCCCTTACCGTTCTGGGCAGCCGCAGAGGCAGAACGGCAGGCCCGGTTAGAGCAATTGCGGGAAACCGCGATCGTGGAACCAGAGCCAGAACCTGCCCCTCGTTCCCAGGAACCTGTACCCGTGGCGGAGGAGATGGCTCCAGAACTGCCAGACTTTACCCTGGATGAGGGCTTTCTCTGGTCTACAGAGATTCTGGCAGCTCAGGGGCGACGGGCGGATCAAATTTCGATCGAAGAAATTACCTGGCTGAAGCGACTACGGCAAGGATTGGGAAAAACGCGCCGTGGATTAGTCAATCAGCTAAAGGCGATCGTCGGTCAGGGGCCACTGAATCAGGATGCGGTGATGGAAATCGAAGCCGCATTGTTGCAGGCGGATGTTGGTGTCCAAGCCACAGACGCGATTATTGACGCCTTGCAAAAGAAACTGCGCAGTGAAACCCTCCCTCCGGATGCAGCCATTACCTACCTGAAGCAAATCCTGCGCGAGATGCTGGATGCTCCTCTGGGAGACACCGCCAGTTATGCCTTTGCTCCGGAGAAGGACAAACTCAATATCTGGTTGATGACCGGAGTGAATGGAGCTGGGAAAACGACGACAATCGGCAAATTGGCTCACATTGCGGAAAAATCCGGCTACAAGTGTTTAATCGCGGCGGCTGATACCTTTAGAGCCGCTGCTGTGGAGCAGGTAAAGGTGTGGGGTGCCCGCAGTGGCGTTGAGGTGATTGCTAATCCTGGCAAGAATACCGATCCGGCGGCTGTGGTGTTTGATGCTATTACCGCGGCTCAGTCCAGGGACGTAGATCTGCTGCTGGTGGATACGGCAGGTCGCTTGCAAAACAAAAAGAACTTGATGGATGAACTGAGCAAAGTTCGTCGCATTATCGACAAAAAAGCTCCTGATGCCGTGGTGGAATCCCTACTGGTGCTGGATTCTACCCTGGGACAAAACGGCCTCCGACAGGCAGAAGTGTTTTCTGAAGTGGCGAAACTAAGTGGTGTAGTACTCACCAAGTTGGATGGTACTGCCAAGGGAGGGATTGCCCTGGCGATCGTCCAGCAACTCGGCCTCCCGATTCGCTTTATCGGAGCCGGAGAAGGCATTGAAGACCTGCGACCATTTTCCAGTTATGAGTTTGTGGAAGCGTTGCTGAATGGCTAATTCTCTACCCGAATCTCTGGGATATTCCACAACCCCCAACTGGGTAAGCCGGAATATTGGATCCCCTGAACGGTATTGCGGGCAGCCATCAGAGCGCGATCGTTGACCAGAAAAATCACAGGCAAGTTTTCCTGCACGACCCGTTGATAGTCGGCGTAAATTTGTTGGCGCTTGGTTTCGTCGAGTTCGCGTGCTCCGGCAATCATCAGGCGATCGATTTCTTGCTCAAACCCGTAGGGCTGCCAGCCCTGAATTGGCGGCTGTCCGGGTTGCTGGCTCAGGTTGAAGGAGTGGGAGGCTCCCGTACTGAGCCAGAGGTTGGCTGCTCCGTGGGGATCAATGCCGCCTGTGAACCCAATTATGTGGGCATCCCAATCCCGTGAGTTAGAAGTTTTTTCAATCAGGACATTGAAATTCAGGGGCGTGAAATCGACCAGAATCCCAATTTTGCTCAAGTCTTCTTTAATCTGCGCACCGATCGCCTCCCGCACTTTGTTGCCGGAGTTGGTCACCAGCGTAAAGCGTACCCGATTGCCGTCTGCATCCACCAGTTGTTGCTGTGCATTATATTGAAAGCCTGCTCCCAGCAATAGTTCTTTGGCTTTCGCTGGGTCATAATCATACACTTTCAGCCCCTGCTCTGGTTTCAAAAAATAGGGACTTTGCACTGAAACGGGCGAATTCTGGATAATTCCCAGTCCCCGGAAAATATTTGTGTTAATTTTGGGTCTATTGATCGCATGAGCGATCGCCTGTCGAAAGGCCAGATTGCTGAACCACCGGAGTTTGACTGGATTGACGATCGGCTGACCGTCTTTATTTCTGGCTTGATTCAGGTTAAACGTTAGATACAATACCCCCGACCAGGGGCCGCCATTGTAAATCTGAAATTTGCCTCGCCGCTCCTCTCGCTTCAGCAAGGAATAATATTCTGGGCGCAAGGGACGAGCATCTCCCATCATATCCAGTTCTCCCGATCGAAAGCGGATTAATTGAGTGTCTGTGTTTTCGATGAATTGCCAAATGATCCGATCAACATACGGCAAAGGGTGGCCTTGAGCATCTTTCTGCCAGTAATAGGGATTGCGCTGGAGCACCAGGCGTTGCCCAGCCTTGTAGCTCTCCAACTTATACGGCCCATTGACAATAATCTCTGCTGGGTCGGTATCTGTATTCCAGGTAGAAATGAACTTGAGATTACCATCCAATCCTTTGGTTCGGAGGGACTCTTCCAGGGCGTGTTTAGGCATAATCATCACCCCATCTGGGCCAGCAGTGGCCCGCAGAAACGGAGCAAAGGGTTCCGGGAGGAAAAACTCTACCCGGCGATCGTCCAGTTTCTCAACCGTGGGATAAGCGCCCTTGGGAAACCGCTCATTGGGGCCAATTCGAAGTGAGTCCTTAGCATCCGTGGGAATATCTGGGTTAAACACAATATCCCGATAGGTAAACACCACATCATCGGCCGTCAGTGGCTGACCATCTGACCACTTCAGCCCGTCTCGCAATGTAAATACCACATGCTGCTTGTCTTCTGAAATCGTCCAGGATTCCGCTAGCGCTGGTTCAATCTTGCCAGTGATGCCGTTTTCTCGCGTCAACCCTTCATAAGCAAACAGAAAAATGCTGGGAAATGACTGATTATTCGCATAGTTGAATGTTTTTGGATCCGACAGAGTACTGATAATCAACTGCGATCCCTGGGTCGCCTTTGTCCTCATACCTGCTGCATGACAACCTGTCAGGGGCAACAAGCCCAGCAAAACCAGAATGAAAATAAGCGATCGCCGCAGGAGAGAAAGCATGAGGAGTTTTAAGCTTTAAGTTTTGAGTTCTAAGTTTTAAGCTGATGGATGGTTTAACGCCACTTCCTCTTCCTGCCTCCTTGTTCCCTATTTCCTATCTACCTGGCGTTTTGGGCGAAGGAGTCCCAAAGATATCAAATCCACTACTGCCTGTGCCATTTGGAGCGGTCGTGGGCGAACTGGGACTGTTACCAGGAATGGGTGTATTGAAGGGATCAAAGGGGCTAAACGTTGGACTGGGGGTGGCAAAGGGACTGGCACTGGGTTGGGTGAGATCTGCATTGGGAGAGGCTGCAGAACTGGGCATAGTGGCTAAGGCAACCCGGTTACCTCCAACCGCTCGCATGATGTCCAGCACCTGAATCACCTCGTTATAGAACGCATTGGGAGAGGCATTCAGCACCACTATGCCTTTGGAATTTTGCTGCAGATACTGGGCTAATGCCTGGGAAAGTTGACTGCGATCAACGGGCGTTTTATCCAGATAGGTTTGCCCATTGGGGGCGATCGTCACCACCAGCATTTCCCGAAATTGGGTGTTTCCCAGATTGGCTCCGGGTAGAGGTGTTCCCGTGCTGGCTTGCGGTAAATCGATATTAATCGCCTGCTGGCGGGTTAATTGCAGTGCGGCCAGAATGAAGAACGTCAGAATACAAAAAATCACATCAATCAACGGAATGATCTGGATCTGAGCATCATCCGTCGGAGTGTCTACATTAAGTTTCATAGTTTCCCGCTTTCCTACTCCCAATTCCCTACTATTCCAACATTGATGACGTTCCTGGCAGCAATTCTCCAGCCAATCGATGATCTCCGGTTGACTCAGGATTTGGCTCCGTGCCATTGCCGTACCGCGCCCACCGTTGCCGATAGAGTAGCTCTAGGTCATTTCCAGCCTTCCGGAAGATTTTGATCTGATTGAACAAAAAAGTTTGGAATAGACGGTAGAAGACCAGGGTAAAAATTGCCACAACAAGGCCACTGGCTGTACTGATCAGCGCTTCTCCGATTCCGGTAGTGACTCCTGCTGTAGAAGCCCCGCCAATATCGCCAATGCGGATATTTCTGAGAGAAATAATTAATCCAATGACCGTACCCAGTAGCCCTAATAGGGGTGCCAGGGCGATCACAGCTTCCAAAATCTTATCTCCCCGTCGCATTCCAGCCAGTTCCTCGTCAGCGGCAGATTCTAAAGCCAGTTTGAATAGCTCTGGATCGGCATCTTTCAACTGGAGGGGACTGTAGAGAAATCGACCAATCGGTTGGTCATAGGCTTGTCGGGCAACTTCCGTAGCGGTTATCCAATCATTTTGTCGAGCCGGATCCAGTACCCGGTTGACTGTTTCTCGCTCTTTAGTGAGGACACCAAACCAAAACCATGCCCGCTCAAAAATCACGGTGAGAGACAGGATGGAGAGCAGTAGCAAGGGAACCATCGTAGGCCCGCCTTTTTGTAATAGGTCTCCAACGTTCACTGGGTTTTAGCCTCCATCAATATGTCTGCATTAGGAGCGTAAGGGTAAAGCGGTGAGGATAGGCAATGGACGATCGCCTAGTGACCTCATGCTTCCTCTCTACAGCTTTTAATTGTAAAGACTTCGTGACGGTTTCTTGCGAAACCAGAAAATTTGGCGAGATTTTCCCCCTAAGAAGGACTATGGCCACGCCGTACTATAGAACTTCGATCGGCATTAATCTCAATCACCAAATCTGCTTTCTCCAAAAGGGGGTGAATGAACAAATCAGGATGCAGCGCTTTCCAGAAATACTCGACAAATGCCTCCACTTCCTCATCGGACATCCCCGGTTTGCCGCTGGCCTGCATCTGATGTTCCGCCTGCAATCGCCACTGTTTGCTCAAGCGGTAATCGGTTAAATGCAAAATCCAGAGACTGTCCAGCCGTTCCCAGAGGGGCAAGTAGTCTCGTAAATTTGCATTCATATCAAGGGCAAAGGCTCGATCGACTGCTGTCCTAATCGGCTCAGGAGCCTGATCAAATACAGCCAGATCGACAGGTCGGCAGCCGACAAACCAGCCTTCAAACAGCACGATGTCAACGGTTTCTACGATGTCGGGAGTGGTGCGATCGCCCATGCCATTGTGAAGCGACTTGTCGAAGCGGGGGATGGGGATTAGGGGGTGGGGGGTAGGGAGGGGGGAGTGAGGATTAAGGTAACGCAACTGATCCAGAACCTGAATTCCCAGATCAACATCATGGGTTCCGGGTGGGCCTCTCCAGATGAGGCGGGGGTCTTGCTGTTGTAGCAGCAGGCGATCGGCGTAGGTCTTATACAAATCATCCAGCGACCAGCTTAAGGTCTGGTAGCCCTGCTCCTCTAAAATCAGCGTCAGAATTTTTCCCAATGTGGTTTTCCCGGTTCCCTGTCCGCCTAAGATGCCCTGAATCCAGGGACGGTTCAGGGGTTGCCGTTGTGCGGCCAATTGTTGAGCCAGTGGCAACCAGAGGTTCCAGAGGGTAACTAAATAGTTGGCTGGATGACCTAGTAGGCGATCGCACAGGGAACAGAACAGGGGGTAAATCCTCTGTAACCACTCAATGCGTTGGGCGATCGCACTCTGTACCGTCTCAGGCGTAATTCCCAGTGCTGCTGCCCGTTCCCTATCCATCAACTCCCATTGCACCAGAGCCTGCTCCTGCTCAGGCCGCAACTCCTCTCCCGCCACTAGCCGTTCCAAAATCCACCCAGCCATACCCGCTGCCCTTTCAGACCGAGAGCTTCCATTCTCAGGTCAATTTTGGATTTTGGATTGGCGACTTTAAACCTCGTCCAAGTCCAGAACCTGATCGACTGACAAATCTTTTGCGTTGTCGCCCGAACCACCCTCACCCTAGCCCTCTCCCAAGTTGGGAGAGGGCACTGGAATCGGAGCTCTCCTTCTCCCCCTCTGGGAGAGGGATTGGGAGTGAGGGCGAGAGAGTTTTGTCAGCCAACCAGATCCAGAACCGTAGTTTCTTCTAGGGAAAACCTCGAGCTTTCTAGCTGGACTTGGTTTAGATTGCGTGAAAGCAGCCAAAACTGGGAGTTTTTTCTCAGAATCAGTAATCTCAACTGCTACAATTTAAAATTCCGAGTTTTAGGTAAACCCCTCCACCCCTTCATCTCTTCCCCCTCCACTCCCTGTCGCCCAATCACACCCTAATTGGCAAAAAGTGACGTAAGATCACCAAACAACGGCTGTCTGCAACTAAATTCCCTATGGCTTCCGATCTGTCCGGTTCCACATCTGTCTCAGTTCCTGGCTTTTCTCCATCCGACTCTAATGGCTCCTCAGAGGGCAATCCGCCAACGGCAGCTCCTGTCGATGATGCTATAAATACTCTACGAGAACAGCAAATTCGCCTGCACAGTGAGGATGGCAAAATTCTGCTGACTCTGCCTCCAGAGATTGATGCTGAGGCGGATAATCCGGCCTGTGCGCTGACCTGGGCCGAAATTTCCCAACAAATCAAACAACGGCTCCATGCGGGAGAACGGTTGTGGCAGGCGGATACCACTGTCCATCTGATGACTCGCGGTCGCCTGCTGGATGGACGACAGTTGCAGGAAATTGATGATAGTCTGGCGAAGGTGCAACTGCGGTTGGAGCGAGTTTTTACCAGTCGTCGTCAAACAGCGGTAGCAGCTGCAACGGCTGGATACTCAGTCGAACAGCAATCTGCCATTGCCCAACTCAATCCATCCAATACTGGATCAGCTTCAGCTCTGGCAGAACCGCTGTATCTGCAAACGACCCTACGATCAGGGGCCGACATTCAACACAACGGCACAGTGATTATTTTGGGTGACTTAAATCCAGGCAGTTCGGTGGTTGCCAATGGCGATATTTTAGTGTGGGGAAGGTTGCGCGGGATTGCCCATGCAGGCGCAAAAGGCAATGCCCGGTGCTTAATCATGGCCTTACAGATGGAGCCAACCCAATTGCGGATTGCCGACTTTGTAGCCAGAGCACCCGAAACTCCGCCTGACTACCAGTACTATCCAGAGGTGGCCTACGTTACGCCTCAGGGTGCCATTCGCATTGCCAAAGCGCTGGATTTTTACCGATCGCAAACCAGTGGCAGGGAGAATCAATAAACCTTGTCCCAGTCCAGAGCCGTAAGTTCTCTGAATCGGAAAACGACCGTCCTCTTGCTGGACTTGGTTTAAGTGTTGAGTTTTAAGTTTTAAGTGAGGAGTTGAGGGCCTTTCACTTTCCCACTTTTGAGCTATAAGAAAGGCAGTTTTGATATTGTTAGAGAACTCTGAATTGCTGGTTTACGTCTGATTAGTCGTTTAGTGATTGATTTCCTCCTTACATGAGCCGCGTTATTGTTGTTACGTCTGGAAAAGGCGGGGTGGGTAAGACCACCACTACGGCGAATCTGGGTATTGCATTGGCCAAGCGAGGTCGCAAGGTGATTGCGATCGATGCTGACTTCGGTCTGCGAAACCTGGATTTGTTGCTGGGATTGGAAAACCGGGTTGTTTATACTGCAGTGGAAGTTTTGGCAGGGCAATGTCGCTTGGAACAAGCTCTGGTTAAAGATAAGCGCTTCCCTAACTTGATGCTGCTGCCGGCGGCGCAAAATCGCACCAAAGATGCCGTAAAGCCTGACCAGATGAAGCAATTGGTGAATGCTTTGACCACATTTCATTACATACTAGTGGATTGTCCCGCTGGCATTGAAATGGGATTCCAGAATGCGATCGCCGCGGCCAGAGAAGCCCTGATTGTCACCACGCCTGAAATTGCGGCAGTGCGAGATGCCGATCGAGTAATTGGGCTGCTGGAAGCGAATAACATCAAGCAAATTCGGCTGATTGTCAACCGCTTACGGCCAACGATGGTGCAGGCCAACGATATGATGTCGGTCGAAGATGTGCAGGAAATTCTGGCTGTTCCTCTGATTGGAATTGTTCCCGATGATGAGCGGGTGATTGTTTCTACCAATAAGGGCGAACCCCTTGTCCTGGCCGAAACTCCGTCCCTGGCCGGAACAGCTTTTGATCACATTGCCCGTCGTCTGGAAGGCGAAACGGTTGAATTTCTGGACTTAAATGCTCCTCCGGATGGCTTTTTTACCCGTATACGAAAAGCTCTTTCGACCAAGCTTTTCTAAACCAAGTCCAGTGAGAGAACGGTTGTTTTCCGATCAGAGAAACTCCGGTTCTGGACTTAGACAAGGTTTAGTTCTCAGTTTTGAGTTTTGAGTTGGGAACCTGCACTGTTGAGCCTGCAACTTAATATTCCTGCAACTTAATATTCAAAACTCTGAACTCTCAACTCTTAACTCCATATTGCCCCATGCTGCTTGAACTTCTAGAACGATTATTTTCCCGCCCGGATAACAGCCGCCAACAGGTGAAAAACCGTTTGAAGCTGGTGCTGGCCCACGATCGCACTGATCTCCCGCCTCAGATGGTGGAGGCGATGCGTATGGAAATTCTAGAAGTGGTCTCTCGCTACGTGGAACTGGATACAGAAGCGATGGAATTTTCCCTGGAAAGCAACCAGCGCAGCACCGTTCTGATTGCCAACCTGCCGATCCGCAGAATTTATCCGCGTCCGGAACCGGAGCAAGAGGAGCTTAAGGAGATTACCATTCCAGAGTTAACTCTGACAGAGGCCGGTGAGTTATCTTCAGAGCCAGGGACAGCAGAAACGGCACCTTCCGTCACCAATGACGTGGCTTCTTCCTCGACTGCCGCATCCCCTCCATCCGATGCCTCGCTCTCTGAAGTTGTCTCTGCTGCAGGTACACCTGCTGAAACGAGTTCCAATACTGGATCGCCTGTCTCTGAAACGGCTCCATCCGATCCAACTCCTACTGAATCTGCCAAACCGTGATTACTGGAAAAACCAAACTCCTGGGTGTGATCGGCTACCCGATCGAGCATTCCCTCTCGCCTGTGATGCACAATGCCGCGATCGCGGAGTTGGGTGTTGATTATGCTTACTTACCCTTTGCCATCAAGCCAGAAGATTTATCCAGGGCGATCGCAGGGTTCGAGGCTATTGGCATTCAGGGGTTCAATGTCACGATTCCCCATAAACAGGCGATCATGCCTTTACTGTCTGAGATTTCACCCCTGGCTCAGGCCGTTGGTGCTGTGAATACTGTCTGCCGCACTGAACACGGCTGGCAGGGTACGAATACCGATGTTACCGGATTTTTGGCTCCCTTAAAAGCCTTGCAACGAGACTGGCAACAAACGATCGCTGTCATTTTGGGCAATGGGGGAGCGGCTCGTGCAGTTGTGGCCGCTTGTTCTCAATTAGGCTGTGCCGCCCTGCAAGTCGTAGGCCGCGATCGCCAGAAGCTCCAGGAATTTCAGCAAAGCTGGCAAGATTCGCCTCTGGTTGTTCATTTACAAACGGTCTTATGGCAAGACTTACCTCAGCTACTGCCTACTGCCGGATTGATTGTGAATACCACTCCGATCGGGATGCATCCCCACGACTGCCAATCCCCCATTCCCCTGGAGATGTTTCCTGGTTTGCAACCGGAGACGATCGCCTACGACCTGATTTACAATCCCCGACCGACTCTATTTCTGCAACAGGCTGCCCACCACGGAGCCATTCCCCTGGATGGCCTGGAAATGTTAATCCAACAAGGAGCCGCCGCCCTGGAATTGTGGTTAGGGCGATCGGTGCCTGTGGAGGTGATGCGACGATCATTACAGAACTATTTGATGCAGCAGCACGAATGACTGCGTGACGCAGCCATCTTCCGTTACCACCATCCCATCGCCCCATCACCCCTCCACCTTCCCCATCTCTATTAGCGATGCTTTTCTTTAGCATCAAGAATTATTTTGTGCAATATTTCTTGACATTTTGTAACAATTTGGTTTACATTTATTTACATCAAGAGATGCAGTGAGGTTTCCCGATGTATACGACGAATAACGAAGGTTTGTTGAACAACTACGCGGCTGAGCCTAAGATGTACTACGCCGAATATCCCTCCGAGTGGTAGCAACGTTGGTATGCTCTGCAAGGCGCAATCGCAACCCTGCTTGTTACCAGCCTGGTTCTGATTGGTATTTCAGTTGGTTAGTCAATTTCTGGTGGGGCGTTCCGCCAGAACGTCTCTACGAATAAAAAACAGTGAAAAGTTTACGATGGTAGGAGAAAGACAACGTTTGCGCCGATTGTTGTGGTTGTTCGCCGTTTTATGGGAGATAAGCGCTTCATCAAGCTCCGGGGAGAAGCGATCGCCCTCCATTCCCAGGTAATCACCAACTTCTGCAACCGGTTTGGCATTGATCGTAGCCAACGGCAAAATATGATTCGTATGGCGCGGGACAATGGTAAAAAGCTGGGCTTGCTGGCGTAGGGGATCTTCCACCTCTATACCAATCCTGCCCTGAGTGCTACCACTGCCGCCTGTACTCGATCATCCACCGCCAGTTTGTTCATAATTCCCCGAACATGGGTTTTGACCGTATTGGGACTGAGGTGCAGTGCTTCTCCAATTTCCGTATTGTTATTGCCTTCCACCAGCAGTCTTAAAACGTCCATTTCTCGCTCTGTCAGATGACCAATGCTGGGGTCAGGAGTGGCTGGTCTCAAGTTATCCATCACGCATCGTGTCACTTGCGGATCTAGGTACAAGGCTCCCGTTGCAGCAGCAGCGATCGCGGCTAACATTTGCTCAATGCTGGCACCTTTAACACAGTAAGCATCTGCCCCACTGCTAAGAGCCGCTAATACTTCGGTTTCATTGGTATGGGATGTGAGCATCACCACCCGTACATGAGGCAGTTGCTGCTTAATCTCATCCGTTGCGGCAATACCATCCTTTTTCGGCAAACCGATATCCATGATGATCAGGTCGGGTTTGTGTTCTAGTGCGGCTTCGACACCCCGAAAACCATCCTCAGCGACTTCTACGACTTGAAATTGTGGTTGAGAGGGCAAGATTCGCTCCAGACCTAACTGGATCATGGGATCATCTTCAACAATCAGAATTCGCAACGGGTGACCACTTGAGGGGCGAGAGGCGGACAACACAGTGAGAATCTCCAAGCAACTGAGATAGTTCACATTTTATTGTCAGTAAGCCTGTGGTTGCTAAGTACAGCAACTCTCTTTAGAAAAATTTTTGGGTTCGGAGGCGATCGGCAAGGTAAACCAGAAGATTGCTCCCTCCTGCGGTTGGCTTTCAACCCCAATCTCTCCTCCATGAGCAGTGATAATTTGACGGCAGAGATACAGACCAAGCCCCAGACCAACGGTGCGACGAGTCTGGTTTCCGCGCTTATACAGTTCAAATATCGTATTGCTATGTTCTGGCTGAATGCCGATACCGTTGTCCTGAACCAGGCAACGAACTTTGGGTGGCTGGGCATCCTGGATGAGTTCTGCCCTTAAGGTCAGCGTCAGGCCGGGGGGATTGTGTTTCAAAGCGTTAGCGATCAAATTCTCATAGACCCGGCATAACTGATTCGGAGCCGCTTGGACAGGGGGCAGGTCGTCGGGAAGGAGAAGGTTGAGTCTGGCTTCCTCCCATTGCAGCACTGGCTCCCAATCTGCAGCCAGTTGCTTCACGAACAGATGCAGGTTAACAGGTTGGACTTGCAGGGATAGCCCTTCCATTGCATTTGCCTGGGTTTCCAGCAAGGAATTAATCAGGGCAAGCTGGCGCTCGTGGCTGTGAATCATCCGTTGTAAGACCGCCTGGGGAACGATCGCCTTTCCCTGATTGGCTTCGGCTTCTGCCAGTAAACTTTTCAGCACCATTAACCCTCCAGTGACGGGATTTCGCAGGTCATGGGAGACGGCATGCAGGAATACCTGCACTGCTTCTTGAGCTTTTTGTCGCTCGCGGATCTCTTCTTGCAAATGGAGATTCTGGGCTTTTAACTGGTTCTGTAGTTTTTGAATGTCCAGGTGGGTACGTGCCCGGACTAACACTTCCTCTACGCGAAAGGGCTTACTGATATAGTCAACCGCTCCCACTTCAAAGGCTTGCACTTTATCAAAAACGTCAGTGAGAGCAGTCATAAAAATCACCGGAATGTCTTTGGTAGCCGGATCCAGCTTCAGTCGGCGGCAGGTTTCAAACCCATCAATTTCTGGCATCATCACATCCAGTAAAATCAGGTCAGGCTTGGCATAGGGAATTTGGGCGATCGCGCTTTCGCCATCCTGGGCGACCCGCACCTTATACCCCGACTCGCTGAGGGAAGTGACCAAAATTCCCAAATTAGTGGGATTATCATCCACCAACAAAATGACACTGCCATCGTTTGTCTCTAAATTTTGTCGTTCGTCTGCCATCTTTTACCACTGCCATCTGTGACCACAATTTGAGACTGTAAAGCGAGAAAACGTATGGTTTTCTTGAAAAACTCCTGTTTGGGATTTGGACAAAGTTTAGAATGGCTTTTGGGTCAAATTCTTAAGACTTTATTCCAACTTTTTAACAACGCCTGGAAAACTTTTTTCAGTCGTCTACAATGAAGAGAGCGGAGACGCATGTTTCCGTTCACTCCTCACACCACACTCCGCCTGAACTTTGTTCGGGCGGTTCCTTTTTAAAAGGTATCCGTTCCAGACTGAGCACCGATTCCCAGTAAATTATGACTATATGTGTAGGATTTGTAGAAGAGAGCCACTCTTTTCGCTATGGTAGAATCTTGTGACATAAGTATAGACAAGGTTTTTAGCATGTCTGCAGCTGCGCAAGTTACTGACTCTACGTTTAAGCAAGAAGTCCTTGATAGTGAAGTTCCTGTTTTAGTGGACTTTTGGGCTCCCTGGTGCGGTCCTTGCCGAATGGTAGCTCCTATTGTGGATGAAATTGCTACCCAATATGAAGGTCAGGTCAAAGTGGTCAAGGTCAACACGGATGAAAATCCATCTGTTGCCAGCCAGTATGGTATTCGCAGTATCCCTACACTGATGATTTTCAAAGGCGGGCAGCGGGTTGATATGGTAGTTGGTGCTGTTCCCAAAACAACCCTGTCCAGCACTCTCGAAAAGTATCTGTAAGGGATCTCTGGTTAAGTTGCGCTGATGGTTGACCTTTGTAAGAAACATTGGAACATCAGCAAAGCCCCTGTGCGATCGCGATTGACCTTGCTTTCATCTGATCATGACCCCTGCCTTCCCTGGCCGGGATTGTCAGGGGGTGATCTCGAAATAACCCTTTAATATTTAATTAATAGAGGTTAATTAATAGAGGCGAAGCCTTGGGCCTATCCTCTATTTTCTTTTATCTAAAAAAATCACCAGCTCTGAACCCTGAACTAATTCAGCCGTTCTGTATAGCCCGACTTAATCCAACCCACGACTCCATCCGGCTCAGTCCGAATCTTCTGCCACTCCTTGTCAGGGCTTTCTTCCAGTACCGTCACTTGCTGATCGTAGTCCACTCCAGCAATTCGGCTGGATTCTGCATTGGGCTGCTCCCGAACGTTTAAGCCATTATCCAAAACAATTCGCGCTTTATAGCCGCTGGCCTGGGGGGATGGAGAAATAGAAGGACTGGGGCTGGGAGCAGGCGAGGCAGGTTGGGTCGCTGGCGGACTGGCTGCGGTCTTAGGAGACGGTTGTGGCTTAGGATTGTCATTTGGGAAGATAGGTTTTGGTGGTGGGGTGGTGAATTGAGCAATCAAAACCTGACTGGCGAAGAACCCAAGACCCGTCACCAGTGCAAAGGCGATGAGAAAACCGCTAAAAACCTTGAGAAAACCTGACCCTCTCATAGCACCACGTTCCAAAAAAGGATGTTGGCAATTCTATAGCGATCGTGTCTGTTTATCCCATTCAATTTACAGTCTTTCTATTCGGACATTTAGCCAATGGCTTATTGGAGATTAAATTTCTAGTGAAATGGGTGAACCTAAAAAACAAAGGGTTCTCAGGGTTAGGTATCCTATAGCCTAGGGATCGGATCCTGTAGAAATTCTTTAATCTTTTTTCCAATGACTTCTTACCCCCCCTTGACTACTTTCCGGAGAGCAGCCCAAGCAGGCGAGTTTTTGATTACAGCTGAAGTCGCTCCCCCGAAAGGTGCTGACCCAACGCACATGTTGGCAATGGCTCACCTGTTGAAGGGGCGGGTTCATGCCATCAATATTACCGATGGCAGTCGGGCCGTGGTGCGGATGTCATCTCTGGTGGCTTCTGCGATTTTACGGCAGAGCGGCATTGAGCCAATCTGTCAGATGGCCTGTCGCGATCGCAATGTGATTGGCCTGCAAGCGGATTTGATGGGAGCACAGGCTCTGGGTATTCACAATATACTGGCCCTGACTGGTGATCCCGTGAAAGCTGGAGATCATCCTACCGCTAGACCTGTGTTTGAACTGGAGTCAGTGCGATTGTTGCAACTGATCCAAAAATTGAATGCAGGCTTTGATGCCAATGAAAAACCGCTGCCCGATGGAGCTACGGATTTGTTTGTAGGAGCCGCAGTCGATCCTCAATCTGGTAGCCTATCCGGATTACAGCGTCGCTTTGAACGTAAACTGGCGGCAGGCGCTCAATTTTTCCAGAGTCAGCTGATTTCAGATTTCGATCAGCTCGAAAAATTCATGTCTCATGTGGCAGCAGAGTGTAATAAACCCGTGTTAGCTGGCATTTTCTTATTGAAATCTGCCAAAAATGCTCAGTTTATTAATCGCTGTGTTCCGGGGGTGCATATTCCCGATCATCTGATTGAGCGGTTAGATCGGGCCGCTGATCCTCTTCAGGAAGGGGTGAAAATTGCTGCGGAACAGGTGCAATTAGCCCGTCAGATTTGCCAGGGGGTACACATGATGGCCGTGAAGCGGGAAGATTTGATTCCTCAAATTCTGGATCTAGCAGGTATCCCCCCGCTGCGGCAGATCCCGTAGGAATGTGCCGCCGGAACCTCTCTACTTCATGTCATCAGGCTTCTTTCGATTCGCCGATCAAGAATAAGCCAGAGAATTGCCACCAGCATACAGTAGACAGGCAAACCACGGGACTATCAGGGCCGATACCACTGCAATCACATAAATTCCCACAGAGATTTTTCCTTTTGTATCTCGGCCAATTGCTGCGGCTAATGTAGAGTCCTTGCCGTGGTGGGCAATTAAGACGCGGGTTAGGATGAAGTAGGCGATCGCAGCTAAGAGAACCACCAGTCCATACAGGGCAACGGGCACTACCGCAAAGTTATTTTCTCCCGTCCAGGCCGTCGCAAAGGGAAACAGAGACAACCAGAACACTAGATGTAAATTTGCCCAAAGAGTTGGCCCATTGACCTGACTAACCGCCTGTAACAGGTGATGGTGATTATTCCAGTAAGTGCCAACGTAGATAAAATTCAGCACATAACTTAGAAAAACTGGAATGAGGGGACGCAGCGCTACCTAAGTTGCTTCATGGGGCACCTTCAGTTCCAGCACCATGATCGTGATAATAATCGCTACTACACCGTCGCTAAATGCTTCTAATCTGCCCTTTTTCATGAGTGCTGCTACTCCTTTGTTTGTTTCCAAGGTAAGCCTATTAGAAATTTAAAAAAGTTGTTAACTGGAACCTAAATAGTGAATGCTATCGTCACCATCAACTGTTGTCCCCTCGTTCGGTTCCTATGACAGAATGAAGAACATTCCTGGAGGAATTCAGGGTGTGGCAGGCAACAGGACATTAGCAAGTTGAGGAGTGAAAAACGGATGAGTGACCCCAAATTTTGGCATCAAGCCCTAATTCGAGCCAAAAAATTTAACCATTTCAGACGCTTACCTGGCTTGCTAGCGATCGTTCTGTGCATCATTCTGATTAGCCGCTGGTTGCCTGAGCAGGTGGGGGCCAGTGAAATTACTCCCCAACTGCGGCAGCAGGTACTGCAGATTATTCGCGAGAATCCAGAAGTGATTCTGGATTCTGTGCGGACTTATCAGCAAAAGCAGCAAGACCAGCAGAAGAAATCTCGGCAATCTATGTTGCAACAAATGCAAGCCAATCCTAAGGCCACGATTGGGCAATCTCCCATCCAGGGGGCTAAAAATGGCAAGATCCTGCTGGTGGAATTCTCAGACTTTCAATGCCCCTACTGTACCAAAGCCCATGCAATGCTGAAGGAATTCATGGCAAAGCATGGAGATAGCGTAACGCTGGTTTACAAACATCTACCGCTAACTTCGATTCATCCCCAGGCTCTGCTAGCCGCTAAAGCCGCCTGGGCCGCTGGGCAGCAGGGTAAGTTTTGGGAGTTTCACAACGCTTTGTTTGAGAATCAGTCCCAGTTAGGGGAGGACTTTTACCGGGCTACAGCTAAATCTCTGGGACTGGATATGGCAAAGTTCGATCGAGATCGAGCCAGCAAAGCCGCAGCAACTGCTATCAATCAGGATCTGGAACTGGCCGAGAAACTGGGAATTGATGGTACGCCCTTCTTTGTCATGAATGGGGAAGCTTTTGCCGGAGCCGTAGAACTTGCTGATTTAGAAGAGGCTGTCGCACGAGTGAAAAAATCTAGTTAGGGCAAAACTGACTGGCTCTGATCCATAATGATTTAAACTGTGTCCAAGTCCAGAACTGTAGTTTCTCTGATCGGAAAACGACCGTTCTCTCGCTGGGCTTGGTTTAGCTATTGCTACGAGCTATTCATGTCCCAGTTTGCCCTTTCCCAGTTCTCTGTTTTACTGTCATTGTCTTTCGCGATCGCTCTGCTGGGATCTCATCCACTGACTACCGATGCTCAGAGCCGGATTTACAGCCCACTTTCCCTGACGTTTGGCAAAGTCACTGCAGACAAGCTTTCCAATAAAGACATTCCTACCGGGCAGGGTGGCTTTGCACGGGATTACGTGGTGAAATTACAGGCTGGCGATCAAATTACTATTGATCTTACTTCTGAAGACTTCGATACGATGGTGTATTTGATTGCCAGCAACGGTACGACTGTTGGCGAGAATGACGATGGCCCAGACGGTACCACCAATTCTTTACTATTTACGCGCATTGTTCGTGCGGGTACTTATTACATCCGGGTGCGATCGTTTGGCGAGGTAGGAGCCGGACGATACAACCTGAAGGTGACGTTGCTGAAACCACAATAGGATGAGTAGCTGCAGGGTCGTGTTTCAGCGGCTCATCCAGCGGCCTAAACCTCAAGCATAAGTTTGATCCAGTTTGAGGAAGGTTTTCAGTAAGACATTGGCACCCTGAGTACATTCTTCTGGTGAGGTATATTCCAGTTCCGAATGGCTGATTCCTCCCCGACTGGGGACAAAGATCATCCCCATATCCGTAATGCGACCAATCTCCTGGGCATCGTGCCCGGCTCGGCTGGGAATGTGAATGTATTTCAGACCCATCTCTTCACACACCTGCTCGATCGCCCCCATAATGTGGGAGGCGGAAAGTGTGGGCAGAATGTGTAGAGTCTGACGCATGGTAATTTCGGTGCCTGTATGAGCCGCGATCGTTGCTAGTTCCTGCTGAATCCGTTCCACCAGATATTCCAGATGCTCCTGAGACAGATCGCGTAGGTCAATCCGCAAATCAACCCGACCGGGAACCGTATTGGTGGAATTGGGTGAAACGTTCAGATATCCCACAGTTGCTACCTGATTACCGGGCGTTTCCACCGCAATCTTGTTTACGGCCAGCACCACATGAGCAGCAGCAACTAGAGCATCTTGCCGCATATCCATCGGTGTTGTTCCGGCATGGTTGGGACGACCAATCACATCCACTGCAAAGCGATACTGTCCCACCACACCCGTCACCACTCCCACAGGCAGCTTGAGATGCTCCAGTACGCCACCCTGCTCTACGTGCAATTCCACAAAGGCGGCAATTTGAGAGCGATCGCGCCTCGCTGTGTGGATCTGTGACCAATTCCCTCCGATTTTCTCTAAACACGGTTGAATTGGCTGACCATTTAATCGACAGTAATACTCCGGCCCTTCTTTGATCTCACCTGCCATGGCCTTACTGCCGATCACCGATCGCTCCTCATCCGTAAACACAATCACTTCAATTGGATGATTCAACCGCAGGTTATTCTCATGCAGCACCCGCACGACTTCTAACCCCGCCAGTACACCCAAACAGCCATCATAACGGCCGCCTACAGGAACGGTATCAATGTGGGATCCCGTTGCCAGGGCGGCGGCTCCGTCTCGTTTTCCGGCATAGTGCCCAATGATGTTGCCCGCCGCATCAATCCGAACGGACATTCCGGCTTCTCTCATCCAGTGTTGCACCCGCTGCCGAGCCAATCTATCTTCGTCGGAAAAAGCGATCCGGCAAATTCCGCCATTGAGCAACTGACCTACTTCAGCCAGTTCCATAATGCTTCGATTCAGGCGATCGCTATTCACGATTAACGGCCTGGTTGCAACGGTCATGAAAGCCTCCTGATAGTCGTCCAGAAACTAATTGTGTCCACCCAAAATGGTTGTGTCCACCCAAAATGGGGCGTTATGTTCTCTCACTCTTTTCACTATCACTCTTTTGACTATAA
>NZ_JBRAGO010000018.1:0-14103 GCF_052746595.1 Leptodesmis sp. | reverse complement strand
CAAAATGGGGCGTTATGTTCTCTCACTCTTTTCACTATCACTCTTTTGACTATAATCTGTATTCTGTATACAAAGCATCTAACCTATTAGACAGCAGTGGCCGCATCTGTGCTGTATCAGGGCATACGGTGTTGCCCTGGTACGGTTTGCGCAGCTTACAGCACGATGCTTTGGAGACGGAATTGGGCGATTTGAGCGATTTCAGAAAGGGCTTGCTGCTTTTCCGTTTCTACAGAATTTTTTAGTCTTTGTTCGAAAGCATTGAGGATGCTGGCTTTTGTGTGATTTTTGACGGCAATGATAAATGGGAAGCCAAATTTTGTGCGATAGGTTTGATTCAGGGACTGGAAGCGTTGATACTCCTCTGGGGATAGGCGATCGAGTCCCACCCCAGCTTGCTCCTGAACCGACGCTTCTGCCATTTTGGCTTTGCTTCCCAGGTCGGGATGGGCTTTGATTAAGGCCAGTTGCTCTTCTGCACTCATTTTTTCCACCACCTGCACCAGCTTCTGATGCAGCTCTGCCACGTCCCGAAATGGTCGATCGTTCCAGGCTTGCCGCGCGATCGTCGGAGTTTCTTCAAACACTGCTCCCAGTGCTGCCACAAAGGCTTCCTGATTCATTTGGTTAAGTTCTGCAATGGAAAAAGACATAAATTCGGAAAACACCAATTCTCTCGCTGGACTTGGTTTAAAACTCAAAACTCAAAACTTAAAACTCTCAACTCCTCACTGCTTCTTCCTCCAGTTGTTTGATTTCCTGAACCACACGTTCTTTACTGGAAATGAGATGAAATTGAATGGCTTGATTAGCAGCAATGGAGTTGCGATCGCCAATGGCTTCATAAATCCGGCGATGTTCACTGCAGATGTCTAGAACACGGGGATTGTGTTGCAATGTCCGCAATCGCAGGAGGGCCATCTTATCGAACACTTGATCCAGGATTTGCACCAACCAGAAATTGCCAGAACTTTCGGCCAGCAAGCGGTGGAATTGGTAGTCCATGTGCAGCAGTTGATGATGAGTTAACTCATTCGGTTGCTGTTCAACTGTTTGCTCGGACTGGTGAACAATTTGCTGTAAGCGATCGAGATGACTGATCGTGGCATTGCGACACGCTTCTGAAACAGACAACTGTTCCAGCACAATCCGACAATCATAAAGTTGCATCGCATCAGAGATGGATAAACTGGCGACCCGCACGAATCCATGTCCGTCGGCTGTTACCAAATTCTCCCGTTGGAGCTGGCGAATTGCTTCCCGAATGGGAGTTCGGCTTACCTGCAACTGTTCAGCCAGTTGGGTTTCGATCAGCCGCGTTCCTGCTGCCAATTCCCCAGATAAGATTGCTGTCCGAATCGCTTCATAGGTTTGCTCATAAAGTGATTGGGATCGTTGCAAAGGTCGAGAAGAAATCACCAAGACCAGTTCTCCTGATTGAGGGAAGAGGTTTTAGACCAGTTTTACCTGACGATCGCGAGAATTCTTGCTTACCTTGAAAAACTGTTCTTCGTTGTATACAGTATGCTTTCAGTGACCTGATTGTGCAAGTAGCAAATTGACCTTTGCTTAACCCCTACGCAATAGATTTTTCAGATTGGTAATTTTGATGCCGACATTGCTCATTAAAAATATTCATACCCTCGTCACCATGAATGATTCACGACAGGAGATTCGCCATGGGGCGTTGCTGGTACGGGATAACGTGATTGGGGCAGGTGGGCACGACTCAGGAACTGCCGGCTACAGCGGATGAAGTGTTGGATTTGCAGGGACGATTCCATGCCAGTCGGGGCAGCATGAGTGTCGGCGAAAGTCTGGGAGGATTGCCGCCGGATGCTCTGGTGGAAGCAGAAGCGGACATTTTGCAAGACTCTCAACGCTTAATTGAGCAGTATTATGACAACTCGCGGTATGCGATGGTACGCATGACCCTGGCTCCCTGTTCTCCGTTTTCTGTGTCCAGGGATTTGATGCGGGAGTCAGCCGCGCTTGCCCGTAGCTATTCTGGTGTACGATTGCATACTCACCTGGCCGAAAACCAGTCGGATATTGATTACAGCTTGCATACTTTTGGCCTGATACCAGGCGATTATGCTGAATCCGTGGGATGGTTGGGGGAGGATGTGTGGCACGCCCATTGTGTGAAATTGAGTGATGAATCGATCGTGAAATTTGGTAAAACAGGAACCGGAGTGGCCCATTGTCCCTGCAGTAATATGCGTCTGGCCAGTGGGATTGCTCCCATCCGGAAAATGCTCGATCGCGGGGTGCCAGTCGGGTTAGGGGTGGATGGCTCGGCTTCTAACGATGCCGGAAATTTGCTCCAGGAAGCCCAGGCTGCATTTCTGTTAGCCCGGGTGCGAGACAATGAGGCAGCGGCGATGACGGCACGACAGGTTCTGGAAATTGCCACCTTGGGAGGAGCCAGAGTGCTGGGACGGGATGATATTGGCTCTCTGGCTCCTGGCATGGCGGCTGATTTTATTGCGATTTCTCTGGATCGACCTCAGTTTGCGGGTGCGCTGCATGACCCAGTGGCCGCGGTGATTTTCTGCCAAACCCATCAGGTGGACTACAGCTTCATTAATGGTAAGAAGGTTGTAGATCGCGGTCGCCTCACCACCGTTGAACTGGAAACGCTCGTCGAAAAAACTAATAAATTAGCCGTTGCCATGATCGATGGCTAAAACAGTTCGCCTTTGTCGTTTGTTATAGTTCATTTTGCGATCGCCCTGCATGTACAGCCAGAGGAGCAATGTTTGCACTGAGAGCGGTAGGACTGATGCCAGCCCGATGAGCTACCAGTAACCCGATCGCTTCCAGGTAGGAGTTGACGTGCAGCGCCTGGATGCCCAGTTTTTCCGGGGAAACATTGAGGGTCGTTTGGTTCTCCTGCACAGCAATAATCCACGGGTTAAATTGGCCGATCGTCAGAACTGCGCTGCCTCCACAAGCCGTTGCTGGGATGACCACGGCATCTACCTGACTGGCGACCACATCACCAGACAAAGGGGAATCCTGGGGCAGCACAAATTGCGGCGATCGACTGAGACCCACCAGCACACAGGGCAGAAACGTATAACCCAGTTCTTCAGCCGCAGACCGGGGCGACAGCGTGGGATCTAGCGGGAGTGGTAATAGTGCCGGAGCATGAGCGCAGGGTATCTGAAAGGTTCGCACAATTAAGTGACTGATCACGGCTTCGGCCCCTGCCAGTGGATCCACCCCTTTTCCCTGCCGATAATTTTGTAAGGCCGCACTGCCAAGATCATCAGGAAAGCGGGCAACCACTGCGATCGCTTCTGCCCTTGCCTGCTGAATCAGTGTTTCTGCTGCCCGTAATAAACTGTCTGGACGGGCGATCGTGCCCCAAGTGGCTCCGGAGGCTGCGGTTTTCAGTTCCACTCCTAACGGCGCATCTGTCACCAGATAATCCGTTAGGTTTAGCCCCAATGTGGCGCGAGTGGCATCTGCGGCCTGGAGATGACGCAGCCGTAACTCCGGCTCCATCCCCTGATCCAAAATCAGCCCTACCCGATTCTGATGCACCGGACGTAATCCCCACCGTCCTGCCGCAAACTGATCCAATCCATACCCCTCCACATACAGCGCATTGGGCAAATTCCAATATAACTGTGCTCCATTCAACACATTGGGATGAGTAATTAGGCAATCACAGACCTGCTTGATCGCCCGTGCCACTGGCAACGCATCCCCTGCATACCCACCGATCGCGGCTCCAATTCCGGTCGGCACAATCAGGAGGACAGTATAAGGACGGCGCATAAATACCTCATCGCTCTTCTCCCATCACGATTGCCTCCACTGTAACCTGTTGCTGTTCTGTGTCTACATCCGTCACAGCCCAGCGTAGAGGCTCACCGCGCTTTTGTAATTCGGCCTCGATCGCTTGTTGCAAAGCCAGCGGGGATTCCTGAAGGTCAATTTCGGCAGTAATGAAATGAGTGGTCATAATGCTGCTAAGGAGATGGATCTTTGTATAAATCATGTACTGGTAAATTATGTACTGGCTGTAGCATGTGTTAGGCGCTAGCCGTAACGCATCGGAGAGATTTTATTTTCGCGCAAGCCCCTGACCGAGTTTATTGCTGACCAAACTGCAGTTTGTAAACGGTTTCTTCCTTCTCAGTCTCGATCTTGAGGTCGGAACGGGGATAGGCGACACAGAGTAAGACATAGCCCTGTTGTTGTAACTCCGGGCTAACTCCCATGCCGTCACTTTGATCCACAGTACCCTCTAGAATTTGAGCGGCACAGGTGGTGCAAACCCCGGCATGACAGGAACTGGGTAAGTCCAATCCAGCTTCGTCTGCGGCTTCTAAAATGGTTTTGCTTGCGGGCACTTGAATGGTGTGCGTGGTGCCCCGATGACGGAGTTCAACAGTATAGGTGTTTGACATTGCGATTTACAGAATGGCTATGGAATGAAATGTGAGGTTTGCAGATGCGGAAAAAACGCCTAGCATCCTACAGTACCTGATTCAGGGGGCCAATTCTACCCAATCTGATTGTCGATTAAGAAGAGATCGCAGGATACCGTTGTAGAGATGTTTTAGCGGAATGTCTCTACAATTGCCCTGAGCTAATCCGCTCGGCCAGTTCCATCCAGCGTTCCGTCGCAGTGTCGATCGCCTGACTCAATTCCGCCAATCGGTTGGTTAGCTGTTGCAACTCGACAAAGTCAGTAGGGAAATTATTATACAGCACCTTTTCCACTGCTTCCTTTTCCGCCTCCATTTCTGGAATTTGGGTTTCCAGCGCCTCATACTCCTTTTTCTCTTTAAAGGACAGCTTTTGAGGCCGATCGGATTTTGGATTTTGGATTTTGGATTTTGGGTTGGGAGTACCTGGAGCAGAATTTTGAATTGATTCTGACTGTGGCCTTTTGGTCTCTACTTCCTTCTGAAAGTCCAGATATACAGAATAATTGCCAGGATACTGGCGTAAGGTGCCGTCGGGTTCAAAGGCAAAAATAGTCTCTACGGTGCGATCGAGGAAATAGCGATCGTGGGAGACGACAATCACACAGCCGTTAAAGTCTTCCAGATACTCTTCTAGCACCCCCAGCGTTTGCACATCCAGGTCGTTTGTCGGTTCGTCCAGAATCAGCACGTTGGGAGCACCCATCAGGACGCGCAGCAGGAATAAACGGCGTTTTTCGCCACCAGAAAGTTTATGAATCGGTGCATATTGCTGATTGGGGGGAAACAGGAACCGTTCCAGCATTTGGGAGGCGGTGATCACGCTACCATCAGCAGTTTTCACCAGTTCGGCCACCCCTTTCAGGTAATCGATCACTCGCTGGTTTTCGTTTATCGTCACATCATCGGAATGCTGGTCGAAATAGCCAATGTGAATGGTAGAGCCAATTTCGACGGTGCCAGCATCCGGTTCGATGCGTCCGGTAATCAGGTTCATCAAGGTAGATTTGCCGACTCCATTGGGGCCAATGATGCCGATTCGGTCTTCGGGATTGAACAGGTAGGTAAAGTCTTTAATCAGGGTGCGATCGCCGTAGCCTTTACTGACATGCGTTAACTCAATTACCTTTTTGCCAATCCGCCGACCGGGTGTGGAAATATCCACCTTGCCCTGCGTTTGTTTGAATTCCTGGGTCTGCATCTTCCGGATGCGATCGATGCGGGCTTTTTGTTTGGTACTACGGGCTTTGGGGCCGCGTTTCAGCCATTCCAGTTCTCGCCGCAGGACTCCTGCGTGTTTGCGTTGGGTGCTAGCGGCAGACTCTTCTGCGGCGGCTTTTTTCTCCAGGTAGTAGGCGTAGTTGCCAGAGTAAGCGTAGAGATCGCCGCGATCTATTTCCAGGATTCCGTTGGTGACTCGATCTAGAAAATAGCGATCGTGGGTAATCAGTAACAGGGCACCCCGAAAGCGATTCAAATAACTCTGCAACCACTCCACGGACAGGGCATCCAGATGGTTGGTTGGCTCATCCATCAGTAACACATCCGGTTCAGATAGGAGTGCCGTGGCGATCGCAATCCGTTTTCGATAGCCACCAGATAGATCGCCAATGCGGGCTTCAAAATCCTGGATGCCTAATTGGGTCAGTACGATTTTGGCATTGGTTTCCAGTTCCCAGGCGTTCGCCATTTCTATCTTTTGCGACACGCGGGACAGTTGCGCCATCAATTTGTCATGATCGCCGTGACCATGCGCCAGCTTATCGGATAGTTCCTCGTACTCGCGTACCAGGGCCATTTGTTCGCCACTATCAACAAAGACCTGTTCCAATACCGTCCGGTTTTCGTCCAGTTCGGGTTGCTGCGGCAGGTAAACAATCTTCGCGGCTGAATTCACCCACAGTTCACCACCATCGATCGGCTCCAATCCGGCAATCATTTTCAACAACGTGGATTTGCCAGACCCATTGGTGCCAATCAATCCCACTTTATCGCCTTCATTCAAACTGAAACTGGCATCCCGCAGGATTTCTTTGATACCAAAGTCTTTTTTCAGCGATCGCAGCGTGAACAGAGCCATGAGTTACCCGATGAGCCATCAGACCCTAGTCTAACGTTGTCCCAGCATCTCAAACCGATTCTGCCAATCATGCCTCTAATCTGGAATGGGATGACCCGCAACAATGGCATACAGCAGGGTCTGAAATTCAGATACTTCGATTCCAGCAGGGTCAGTTGATCGATCAGTTGATCGACAGGAATGGGTTTCAGGTTGGCAACGGTATCGAAAAGCTTAAGCATTATCGAGTTGTCTTAAGGCAGCGATCACCTCACCAACTCTTAGTTTGAAGAACCCTGAAAGGTTACTGGACAAAAGTTGCGGCGTGATTTGTTCAAAATTCTCAGACAGCCAATCAATTTTCTGAATAATGCGCTGACGAACATCCTGCGAAAGCTTTTTCAGATCTGCTAAAGCTTCGGATTCAGTAGATGACAGTAAAGCTTATCAACGGTCTAGCCCTAACCGACGGGCAACCTCTTCCGAAGAAATACCTGTATTCTTTAACTCTCGATGGCTGCGGATGTTCAGAAGGCTTTGCTTAATTTCCGGTCTGAGAGGGAGTCCTGCATCAGGATCAGGCAGAAATTCTTCAATCGCTTCCAATACTGTCTGACGAATCAATGCTTTAAGTTCGTTAGTGGTAAGGTCTTTGACATGCATAGAATGAACTGTAAACGGTGCAATAAAGGATCTAGATAATTATTTAGTTTACCGTCTCAGGCTGTTCAAAAACGTTTTACTTAACAGGCTGACGAAGCTGAATCGCCTTTTCCAGATATTCCACTACTTTGTCGAGTGCCCTTGCTGTTTGAACTGCTCTGCCAGGTTGTCGTAGAGGATGGCAAGATTGGCTCTTACCTGTTTTGGGTGTTGGGATGGTTCAGCCCTAACTTTGCTACAAAAATTGCGATCGATTGCTTATGCAACGGTTCCGCCTCAGTGTAGCGCCCCATCGAACAGTACAATGTCGCCAAGTTATTCAAACTGGTGACGGTATCGGGATGGTCGGGGCCTAACTGCTGCTCTCGGATGGAGAGCGATCGCAAATACAATACTTCTGCCTCCCCATAGCGTTTCTGCAACTCTCCCCCTCTCATTACCCACCTGCTCACCGTAGACCAATTCCCTTTACCACTTGGTCTAAATTGGCTGTAGAACTGTATTGTTCTGGCGCGATCGCAACTATGGCCAAATCCCGATCCCAACTTAAGATTCTCCTGGTGCAGATTCGAGATGACGAGGTAACTCGTCTGGAAGAGTTTGATGAGTTTGTGCGATTCAGTCAACTGAAGCCAGAACAGATTGCCGTGTTAGATGTTTTCAAAACTCCGGATTTTGATCCCGCCTGTGTCGATGCTTATGATGCTTTGTTTGTTGGCGGTTCCAGTGATGCCTCAGTGACTCAACCGGAGATCTATCCTTTTATCAAACCTACGGAACGGTTGCTGCTCTACTGTTTGCAAGAAAGCCTGCCCGTATTCGCTTCCTGCTATGGATTTCAGGCAGCAGTAGAGGCGTTGGGCGGCAAGGTGATTCTGGATCAGGACAACATGGAAATGGGCACTTATCCGATCTGGCTGACGGATGCTGCCAAAGATGATTTATTGTTTCATGATGTGCCGGATGGCTTTTGGGCGATCTCCGGTCACAAAGAACGCGCCCTATCCATGCCCAAGGAAGCGACGTTGTTAGCCTATTCCGATCGCTGTCCGTACCATGCCTTCAAAATTCAGGGCAAACCCTTCTACGGCTTTCAGTTTCATCCCGAAGTGGATGCCCCTGATCTGGTAGCCCGCATTACCCGTTACCAAACTCGCTATCTCAAGGATGCGGATCACCTGAACGAGGTATTGCGGGATTTGCAGGATACGACAATGTCTAATCAACTGATCACCAAATTTGTTGATCGCGTCTTGCTGGGTTAAGCAATAAAACAGTCTGCCATTTTCTAGTCAGACTGGGTGCTGAGTCGGCTGAGATGACGATCGTAGAATAGAACTATGGCCTCTGTCCTCTAACTCTCTGCTAAAAAGAGAACAACCATCATGATGACCCCAGCCGAACTTGCATCTTTTGGGATTACCATTCCACCCACTCAAGATGAGTTACCTTATAGCGACGGAGACAAAATGGAGAGTGAGCGCCACAAACTCCAGATGGAATTGCTGATTGATGGGCTATTACCCTGGCTTGATCAGCGGGCTGATGGGTATGTGGGGGGCGATATGTTTATCTACTACAGCATCGCTCAGGTAAAAAATCAGGACTTTAAAGGCCCAGATTTTTTCGTCGTGCTGGGAGTACCCAAAGGTGAACGCAAAAGCTGGGTGTGCTGGGAGGAAGAGAAGACCCCTGATGTGATCATCGAGTTGCTATCTGCCAGTACCGCAGAAAAGGACAAACACGAGAAGAAGTTAATCTATCAGAACCGGATGCATGTCCCGGAGTATTTTTGGTATGACCCGTTTAACGCTGAAGATTGGGCTGGTTTTCGCCTGGTGGGGGGAACTTATCAGCCGATCGCGTTGAATGATCAAGCCGCGATGGTTAGCGAGGTGCTGGGACTAGCGCTCATTCGCTGGCAAGGAATCTTCAAAAACGTCGAAACAACGTGGTTGCGCTGGGCCTATCTAGATGGTGCTCTGCTGCTCACGGCTGAGGAACAGGAACGGCAACGAGCAGACCAGGAACGGCAACGAGCAGATCAGGCTGAACTTCAGGTGCAGCAAATTGCTCGAAATTTGTTACAAACTGGAATGCCCATAGAGCAAGTTGCCCACATTACCGGATTAGCGATCGCCCAGGTTGAAGCCTTATGATTCAAGCCAAACAGCAATTTCTGCGCTTTGAAGAGTACCTGTCCTACGACGATGGTACCGACAACCTGTATGAGTTATTCAACGGAGAGTTGATTGAGGTGCCCCCGAATCCGGCCTGAACGTTGAGATTGTCAACTTTCTGTTTGTCGTATTTCTTCCCATTGTGGGCTATCGCCGTATCAGAGGGCATGGGCTAGAACTGGAAGTCAGAGGTGAACCCAGAAATCGTTATCCTGATTTGACTTGCAGCGCCATCGGGACTACATCGCCAAACGCCTGCAATACCAGGATTGGGCTATCCCGGAGTACTGGATTATTGATCCTCAGCGGTCAACTATTTTGGTATTGGCTCTGGCCGGCGATCGCTACAGCGAATGGGGCACATTTCAGGGGAGTGATGCCATTGAGTCGCCGCAATTTAAGTTACTAAACTTCACCTCTGACCAAATTTTTGCGGCAATCCGATAGAAGGGCGCTAAGAAATATGTGAGACAGACTAGACTGAGAGTACGATCGCACCAATTTCCAGGTTTAGTTCAGCATTAGAGGCAGAGTATGGACTCACTGATCGCGATAGCCGCTCTAGCAGTCATCGGTTACATGATTGGTTCAGTCAAAGTCATTCCCCAGGGAGAAGAGGGGGTTGTGCAGCGGCTAGGGCGGTACCAGCGCTCTTTGAAGCCTGGCTTGAATTTTGTGATTCCCCTGTTAGATTCTGTGTTATACCTCGATACACGCGAACAAATCCTTGACACTAAACCCCAAACCGTAACTACTAAAGATAATGTCACCTTTGATGTGGATGCTGTTTTGTTCTGGAAAATTCTGGATGCTGAGAAGGCGTGCTATGCGATCGAGGATTTGGAAGAGGGACTAAAGAATCTGGTTTTAACCACGCTCCGGTCTGAGATCGGCAAAATGGAGTTAAAGCAAACATTCTCTTCTCGTGATGAAATTAATCGGGCGTTACTGAAGCAACTGGATCAAGCGACAGAATCCTGGGGAGTGAAAGTGATCCGGGTAGAAGTGCAGGAAATTAAGCTGTCGGACGAATTACGCCGAAAACTTGAAGCTGAGCAAATTGCTGCCAGTGAAAAGCGGGCTAAAATCTCTCAAGCTGAAGGGGTTGTGGATTCTATCAAGCTAATTTCTCAAGCCCTGCAAGAGCAGGGAAACACCAAACAGGTGCTGAAGTATTTACTGGCTCAAGAGTACGTTAAGTCGAATGTTGAACTGAGTAAAAGTGAGAACTCTAAGATTATTTTTCTGGATCCGAAATCGTTGGATGAAGCAGTTACCAACTTGATCGGGATTCAGGAACTGGAAGATCAAGGTGGCCGAACGGGCAACCGAGAGGCTTAGTCGGGCGCGTCTTGGGATCGCCAAATTGCATCAGCCACGCGGCAGACATCGTACATCGCCCGGACATCATGTACCCGCAGAATATCGGCTCCGCCAGCGATCGCCGCACAGCAAGCCGCTGCCGTTCCCCAAACTCGTTGCTGGGGGTCAGGCTGATCCAGAATATGACCGATGAAACTTTTGCGAGATGGCCCCACCAGGACGGGACATCCCAGGTTCTGAAATGCCGCTGTGTGACGCAGGAGTTCCAGATTTTGAGCGTAGGTTTTGGCAAACCCAATGCCAGGATCGATCGCGATCTTGGCAGGCTTAATCCCAGCGGCAGTGGCGGCGGCGATTCGTTGCTGCAACCAGTCCAGAATCTCTCCTAGCAGATCCTGATAAGCGGTTAGTTTTTGCATGGTTTGGGGCGTACCGCGAATGTGCATCAGGATGATGGGCACGCCAAGTTGAGCTACTGCAGGCAGCATCTCTGGATCATAGGTGGCCCCAGAGATGTCATTGACGATATCGGCCCCTGCCTCGATCGCCTGCTGCGCAACGGCCGATCGAGTGGTATCGATGGAAATGGGAATGTCCGTTTCCTGTCGCAAAGCCTGGATTACGGGAATCGTTCGCTCCAATTCCTCGTTCACAGAAATTTCAGTGGCTTGCGGTCGAGTGGATTGTCCGCCGATATCCAGAATGTCAGCCCCCGAATTAATCAAGTACCGGGCCTGGTCAAGGGCGCGATCGAGTGTATTGAACTGCCCTCCATCACTAAAACTATCTGGGGTGACATTTAAGATTCCCATCAGGTAGGTTCGTTCACCCCAATTAAATGTCCGGTTTCTCACCATCCAGGCTATTTTCATAGGTTGGATTGTTCAGACCTTCTGATAATTCACAATCCGGGCAAAGCTGGCTGGTTGCAAACTGGCTCCTCCCACCAGCGCGCCATCGATTTCTGGTTGCGCCATGATTTCATCAATATTGTCGGGTTTGACCGAGCCGCCGTATTGAATTGGCACATCGGGATTACTCAACTGACTGCGGATCAGACCAATCACCCGGTTGGCTTCCTTGGATTCGCAGGTATCTCCAGTCCCGATCGCCCAAATCGGTTCGTAAGCAATCACTAAATGCGTCTGATCCACACCCACCAGATCTGCTTTTAACTGGCTGCTAATCAGGGATTCGGTCTCACCCCGATCTCGTTGTTGCTTGGTTTCCCCGACGCAGAGGATGGGAATTAGTCCCGCATTTTGAGCCGCTTTCAGCCGCAGATTCACGGTTTCATCCGTTTCCCCAAAGTATTGCCGTCGCTCACTGTGGCCAATAATGACATAACGCACTCCCACCTCGGTCAACATCGGGGCAGCAATTTCTCCTGTAAACGCGCCTGAAGTTTCCCAGTGGACATTCTGGGCACCCAGGCGAATGATGCTGCCATGCAAGCTTTGAGACATGATAGCCAGGTCGGTAAAAGGCACACAGAGTACCACTTCTCGATCGTCAGGGGTGTTTTCTAAATGGGGCATAAACCCTGCCAGAAACTCTGCGGCTTCTGCCTGGGTTTTGTACATCTTCCAATTGCCAGCAATTACTTTCTTACGCACGGATCACTCAGTAGGATTGAACATCTCAGATTGCATCCTACAGTCTACGGCTTTCTGGGTAACGATAGAAACTGTGGTAGATCGAATGCATGGATCGAGTGGGGTGAATCAAGAGTGATGGATCAAATTCGGATTACAGGTATCAGAGCCTATGGCTATATGGGTGCTTTACCGGAAGAACAGGTGTTAGGGCAATGGTTTGAGGTCAATTTAATCCTGTGGCTGGATCTATCTGCTGCAGGTGCCAGCGATCGCCTTTCAGACACGGTGGATTATGGTGCCGTCACCCTGCAGGTGCAGGATCTGCTTAAAACGGCCCGCTTTGCCCTTCTGGAACGATTGGCTACCGCGATCGCCGAAATGCTCCTCTTTCCGTCAGATAGCTCTCAAACTGTCCCCATTCAACAAGTCCAGGTTGCCGTCACCAAACTCACAGCCCCCATTCCCAATTTCACAGGTCACGTCACTGTTGAAATTACTCGTAACAGAAACCCCACCGGAAATGCTTAAAAACCGATGGGGCTAGAGACGCAGTTAGGAGGTATCTCGCCTTTAACCTACCCACAGAAATTGATTTACCCCCAACTTTTAATAAGTTCTTAAACTCCGATCTCCCTTTTGTCTCATTAGTTACAGGTTTAAGCCGTACTTCCAGTTAAGCGGCCCCTTTCACACAGCGGGTTGATTTGCCCCCTTCAGTACAGGTTTCAAACATGATTCTTTTCGCCAGGATGGCATCCTCTGTCTTTTTCACCTTGGCTTGCAGGTCAGCGGGAACTACCGGATTGAATTTGCCCAGGTGCAAAATGGTCGGTTCTTCCAGGCCGAAGGAATAAATCTGTCCCTTGAGTTGGTTCTTTTGGGCCAGGTCGGCGAGTTTGGCAATCGCCAGGTCAATTCGCTTGACCGCACTGGTGAGAACTGCTTTAGGGGCTACCTCAAACTGGTCGGCGGTGTTACCAAAGGCATAAATTCCCTGATCACTGGCGGTTTGCAGGACTGTGGGAGCGGCATTATCGAGCCATTGATAAATGACATCTGACCCGGAAGAAATGAGGGCAGCGGCGGCTTCCTTGGCTTTGGCTGCATCATTCCAGTCACCTGTAAAGGTAGAACTGACCTGGATTGTGGGATCAACCGACTGCGCGCCTAACTGCAGGCCGCGCAGTTCTTCCTGAGTGGCCTGAAATTCCTGTCCGGCTAGGTAGGCAATCCTTTTCGACTTGCTCATGGACGCTGCGATCATGCCGCACAGGTAACTCGCCTGCAAATGGTCAATTCGCAAGGCCGCAATGTTTGGCCCAGTGGCGGCCCCATTGACACCGACAAAAAAGGTTTTGGGAAACTGACTCGCTACCTGCTGAATGGCCGCATCAAACTGGCCCCCGTGGGCATAGACCAGATTAAATCCCCGACGGGCAAAGTCAGACAATGCTTCTGCCTGCTCTGCCTGACCAATTTTCTCCACGTAAGCGATTTCTGCTCCCTGCTTTTTGACTTCATTGAGTCCTGCGTATCCGGTCTGATTCCAGGCTTTATCGGTGATCACTCCTGGTAACACGATCGCCGCTTTAAAGCCTTGGGTCGTTGGGCTGGCCGCTGTATCTGGAGAAGCCGTCGTTGTGGAGTTGTTGCTAGAGGGACTGGCACAGGCTTTCAAAAATACACTCGCTGCCACCGTTGCCGAACCCGTTGCTAAAAATTGCCGTCGATTAAACCGTGTTGTCATTGCCAGCCATGCTCCTTGTCTCTGCTATTCAGTCAGTGACATCCTCCCGACACCAATGCTACGCATACGGTGCGGGCTTCCCAAGATC